>DATHPT010000252.1:0-8771 GCA_035483615.1 Solirubrobacteraceae bacterium
ATCGCGCGGTTGCGTCCCACCGCGACCAGCCAGCCAGCCGGGTTGGCCGGCGCCCCCTCGCGAGGCCAGCGCGCGGCGGCGCTTGCGAATGCCTCCTGCGCAGCCTCCTCGGCGAGGTCGAAGTCGCCGAGGAAGCCGATCAGCGCGGCAAGGACACGTCCCCACTGATCATGAAAGACGCGCTCGAGAATCGCTAGCGCTCCACCAGCGGACGAACCTCGATCGCGCCTCCGAGGCTTGCTGCCGGGATTCGCGTGGCAAGGTCGATCGCGGCATCGAGATCGTCGGCCTCGAACAGGAGGTATCCGCCAATCGCCTCCTTCACCTCGACGAACGGGCCGTCAGTGGTCAGCGTCTTGCCGTCCTGCACTCGTACGGTGGTCGCCATCTCCGGGGGCTGCATCTGCACGCCGGGGCTGACGCCGGGGGTTTCGTTGATCGCCTTGTATGCGCCATAGATCGCCCCCTTCTCATCTGCTGAGAGGTTGTCCCACTCCTTCGACGGTGGCGTCGGAGTGGAGCCTTGGTGGATCATCAGCATGTACTTCATTGCTTCCTCCTTGTGGAGCTGTAGCTGGTGTTCTCTAGGACGAACGGGGGACGCGGAAATCGACAACCTCTGTGCGGCGACGAGGCGGACTCTTCGATCGTCATTGACGCCGCAGGCTCCACGCATGGCTCGTGGCTATATCAGCGCTCGGGATCATCCTTCACCGAAGGCCCGATGCGTGGCTCGAGCCATCTCGGCGTTCCGGATCTCGGCTAGGCCTCTGGCCGCGGTGGATTGTCCGGAGTACGCGCCCACAGCGTTCGTCCGAGACGGCCCCCAAGGGCTCCTAGGAGCATTCCGGCGACCGCGTCGATCACGATGAGCAGGGGAGGGAAGCTGCCGAGTGAGACCTTCGCCTGCGTTCCTGCGATTGCGTGGGCGATCAGTATTCCGGCTGCGAAGATCGCTCCACCGACCAGTCCGCGGTCGGCTCCGCCCCATCCGTCCTGGTGCTCGAAGCCGGCGAGGATCGCGCCCAGTCCCGCCAGCGCCGACAACGCCCAGTAGGCGCCGGCAGAGACGCCGAGAACCACGCCCACGACCGCTCCGAAGGCGAACGGGACCACGCCACCGAGGATTATCTGAATCGACCGCGGCCGGTCTCGGAACAGCGGTGGCCCGTGCATCGCTTCTCTTCCCTCGCTTGTTCTGGCCCCTCCTTAGAGGGTACCGGGCAGTGTGAATATCGCTCGTGAGAGCGTGGACGATCAGTCGGCGCGTGCAGGGCGTGCCTGGGCGCGGGCTACGGATGACTGGGGAAGCTTGCGGGCGCGTCTGGTGGCCGGCGCGGAGGGCGGCGGGACGATCGGGCCGATGTTCCCGTCCGGCGCCTCATCCAGGTCGAGGATCACCGGAGCGTGATCGCTCGGTCCGGAGCCCTTGCGGGCCTGACGGTCGACCCAGGCTGCCTGAACGCGGCCGGCCACGGTGGCGCTGGCCAGCATCAGGTCGATCCGCATCCCGAGGTCTTGGTGGAACATCCCGGCTCTGTAGTCCCAGTAGGTGAACACGCGCTCGGTCGGCCAGCGGTCGCGCACGACGTCGTGTAGACCGAGCGCCTGCAACTTGGCCAGCGCCTCGCGCTCGGGGGGTGTGACATGGGTCTGGCCGACATAGGCGTCTGGATCGAATACGTCGATGTCGGCTGGCGCGATGTTCATGTCCCCGCACACCAGTGCGTCCTGCGAACCGGCGGCGACCACCTCACCCAGTGCGGCCAGCCAGGCAAGCTTGTACTGGTAGTGCTCGGAGTCAGGCGTTCGTCCGTTCGGCACGTAAACCGAGTGCACTCGGACTCCTCCGCAGACGGCCGACACGGCGCGGGCCTCTTGATGGGGGAAGCCGGGAGCATTGGCAACTCCTGCAACGACATCCTGCAGACCCGCGCGAGAGAGAATCGCGACCCCGTTCCACTGCACCTCGCCGTGGAGCGCGAGCGCGTAGCCACGACTTGTGAGGTCGTCACCGAGCAGCTGGCGGAAGGCCTCGTCGGCGAGCTTGGTCTCCTGCAGGCAGACGACGTCGGGCTGGCGCTGGTCCAGCCAGTCCAGCAGCCGCGGCGCCCGTTGCTTGACTGAGTTCACATTCCAGGTGGCTACCCGCACAGACCGTACGGTAGCGCCACCATCGATCGACCTGCGAGCATTTCTGCAATGCGCCGGCATTCTCCAGATCAGACGAGCGGGCTCGTGCCGCTGCATGGGAGACGATGAGCATGCCCGATACGTTGGGTGTGCCCGACGCTTCAGGCGTGCGTGCCGCCGACCAAGCCGATGCTGAGAGCGTGGGCAAGCTTCTGCACGATTTCAACACCGAGTTCGGAGACACCACTCCCGGACCGGAGCGCCTGGCCGCGCGCATTCGACATCTGCTCCAAGAAGGCCAGACCACGGTGCTGCTCGTGGGAGACGGGCCCGATGGACTTGCGGTGCTCCGCTTTCGCCCAGCGATCTGGTCTGAGGCGCTTGAGTGCTATCTGGCAGAGCTGTACGTGGCGCCTCCCATGCGGGGGCGCGGGCTCGGACGGGCGCTGATGAGAGCCGCGCTCGATCTCGCGCGTGATCGAGGCGCCGACTACATGGATCTGGGAACGGGCGAGCAGGACGTGGCGGCGCGGGCTCTCTATGAGAGCCTGGGCTTCAGTAACCGCGAAGGCAAGCCCGATGGCCCGGTCAACTACTTCTATGAGCGCGAGCTCTGATGGGTGACCGCTACCCGCCGGCTGCGCGCCGGTAGCGCATTACGGCCAGGGGGGCGAATACGGCGACTATCGCCAGCGACCAGGCAACCGCGCCCCAGACGCTGTTGTGGGCCGGCGCACCGAGCCAGAGGTGACGCATGGCATCCACGACGACCGTGAACGGATTCACTTCAGCGAACTGGCGCAGGCCTGCGGGCATCGACGCCACCGGTACGAACGCCGAGGAGATGAAGGTCAACGGGAAGACCACGATGAAACCGACCGAGTTGACAGTTTCGGGCGAGGAGACGATCAGGCCGACGAAGGCAAGAACCCAGGAGAAGGCGTAGCCGAAGAGAAGCAGTAGCCCGATGCCCTCGACCGCGTGAGCGAAGCTTGTGTGAAAGGTGAAGCCAATGATCACGCCTGTGATCAGCAGGATGGTGAGCGACAGGGCGTTGGTGACCACGTCTGACAGCGTGCGCCCGGCAAGCACCGCAGCGCGGGACATCGGTAGCGAGCGGAAGCGGTCGATCAGCCCCTTGCGCATGTCCTCGTTGAGACCGAGGGCTGTGGCGAAGCCGCCGAAAGCTGTGTTCTGGACGATGATCCCTGGCAGCAGGAAGTCGACATAGCTGTAGCCCGGTGTCCTGATGGCGCCGCCGAGCACATAGCGAAAGAGCAGCACGAACATGATCGGCTGCACCGTGAAGCCGATCAGCAGTTCCGGCGCGCGCGGCAAACGGATCACGTTCCGCTCGGCGATGATCAGCGTGTCGGAGACGAGCCGTCTCATGCGCTTTGCTCCGGCGCCTGGGTCTCGGCGACTTCTTCGGCGGCGTGGCCGGTCAGCGCGAGGAACACGTCGTCGAGCGTTGGGCGTCGCAAGGCGAGATCGTCCACGCCGACGTCGGCCTCGCTGAGCCGCCGGACCGCCTCCACGATCGCGCCGTCACGCTCGCGCACTCCCACCCTGACGAGCCTGACCTCGGCTGTGGGGAGCTCATCCGACATCGGGGCAAGCGCCCGTACTGCGACCTCAGGATCGGCATCCTGGTCCAAACTGACCTCAAGACGCTCGCCACCGAGACGATCCTTGAGTTGGTCGGAGGTGCCCTCGGCGATCAGACGTCCGTGATCGATGACGGCGATCGTGTCTGCCAGGCGATCGGCCTCGTCCAGGTACTGGGTGGTGAGCAGCACGGTGGTGCCTTCGGCGACCAGGCCCTCGATCACCGCCCACAAACTCAGACGGCTGCGCGGGTCAAGCCCTGTGGTGGGCTCGTCGAGGAACAGCACAGGCGGCTTGGCCACCAGCGCCGCAGCCAGATCGAGGCGGCGACGCATACCGCCCGAGTAGGTCTTGGTGGGCCGACCGGCCGCTTCGACCAGGTCGAAGCGCTCGAGCAGATCCAGGCCACGGGCCTTGGCCGAGGAGCGGTTGGCCCCATACAGTCGACCCACCATCGTCAGGTTCTCAAGGCCAGTCAGGTTCTCGTCGACAGCGGCGTACTGACCTGCCAGTCCGATCAGCTCCCGCAGAGCGGCAGCCTCACGCTGCACGTCCAAGCCCAGGACGCGGGCGTTGCCGGCATCCGCCCTCAACAGAGTGGCCAGCACGCGGACCAGGGTGGTCTTGCCAGCCCCGTTCGGCCCGAGCAGGCCCAGCACCTGACCCTGACCGGCGGTCAGGTCAACGCCATCCAGCGCTCGCACATCGCCGAAGCTCTTCATCAATCCACGCACTTCGATTGCGGGGCCGTCGGTGATTGCAAGGCCGTCGGTCATCCTTTGTCCTCTTCCGCGTTTTGGACAAGCCCACGGCGTTCGGCCAGATATTCCTCACGCAACTTAGGCATCCGCTTCTCCCACCAGGCGTACATCGAGTCGAGCTCCTGCAGTCGCGAGCGACGGGAGGCCGGCTCATCGGCGAGCGCATCCAGGCCGAGCTGGAGCACCCGTCGAGGTGTCTTGAACTGCTCGTCCCGCCAAAAGAACTCGTCCCATGCCTCCGGCTGGACCCGGAAGCGGTCAAAACGCTCTCCCCTGAACCGGATCCGCTCGATGAGGCCCATTCGCACCAGCACCCGAGTCGCGGTGCTGATCGACCCCTTGCTTGCCTGCAGCATCTCCGCAAGCTCGGCGGCGCTCTGCTCAGGAGGGTCACACACCAGTAGCCAGCCAAGGCTTCGACCGACCATCCGCGGGGTGCCGGCTTCGAGTTCGAGCAGGATGCCCAGCTCTTCGACAAATCTCTCGATTGCGGCCTCGGTCATCATGGATTTAGAGATTACTGAACCGACAGTAGATTGGGAACTCTACGATATCTGCAGGCGAGCGGCCCCCGGGGCAGCGGCCCAGGGAGCTCTGCGCCCACAAGACCCGCGCGCTGGTCAGCCCAAACCTCGAGGTCGTTGACTGCAGAAAGAGAGCGGGACGACGAAGACAGTCCGATCGCACGGCAGGTGGTTCGACCTTGGCTTCGAGGATGGACGCTGGCAGGCCCGGGCCAAGACTAAACCGTCGAGCCCGGATCGAGACTTTGCGGCAGGCACTGATTGAGCAGCCTGGGTTGAAGGCGCCTGCGAATCCCGCCTAACACGGCCGAATAGCGCCCGCACCCCCAGCGCACTCGCGACGTTTCTCGTCCCGTCGCTGTAAGCGCCGCTATTCCAGGCCAAGCAGCGCTGCTCTCAGCACTTACTACGAGGTCGAAGTGCTCGACCGTTGGGACGGGTCGTAGTAAGGGTGCAGCAGCCGACGCCACTCCTCATACTCAGGTGACCACCGGAATCCCTCCGTGTGATCCTCCAGACGCCGCCACACCACGAGCAACAGGTAGTGGTTCGACTACTCGATACACCGATGCAACTGGAGCGACCCGAATCTAGGCATCAAAGCGATAAGGGCCTTCGCCTCAGCGAAAGCCCTCTCAAAGTCGCGCTCTTGGCCGGCTTTACGTCAAGCACCCCCTGCCCGGTGATCACGATCCCGATCCTCCCACGCGTGGGCAACCGTGACTCGCTCCTTAGAATCAGGCCGGGGACACACCATTCAATGATCCCGTACGATTCGTGCCCGTGACCAGCTACAGCGACAACTAAGGATCATCTGCACTTGACACGCATTTCGCGACAGTGCCAGGGCGCATCGGACCGCATTCCAGCTCGACTACTCTTGCGAATAAGCGAAAGTAGCACCGTCCGCACTTCAGTCCCGCGTCTCGCCATTTACTTCACCGCATGATGGTCACTTCGGATCCCTTTCTGGGTTTTGGCAAAGACGCCCGCACTATTCTTCTACGTGCTGCCCTCTGGGCTCAGGCCGAAGGAGTCAATGCGATCGATGTCGCCCAACTACGGCGTGCACTCGATGACGATCAACCTCCGGACGGCTTACCCATACAATTTTGGACGCGCGAGGCTAAGCGCATACTGGACGCTTCTTTGCGTGAAAGTCTGCGCTGTCGGGCCACGCAAGTTAGTAACAGCGATCTCCGCGCGGCACTTAAGTTAGACGCCGAGAGACCCAACACAATGCCCTCTATCTCAGCAGAGAAAGCGGCCCAGCACACTGTCGCTAAGGCCCAGATCGGCAACGTGCAGAGCAAGCCTGCGAACTGCCACGAAAGTCTAGCCCAGCAGCACCTCACGCTACTCGGAGTTCCGTCGAGCATCGACCAAGCCTATACGGAAGGGGACGCCCTACGGGTTCTACAGGGACGCGAGGTTGCGCCAGGAGTCGCTGACACCTTGCACCTCAAGCTCGGGTGGCTCGTAGGTATCCAGGTCGTGGGGTTTATCAACAACAAGGCACCGAAGTTGCGCTGGACCTCAAACCGAGTACTCGTCAGAACACTCTCTGAAGGAGAGTCTTCCGCGCGACCCCTGTCGTTTCCAGACGGCTCCCATGCGATCCTTCTCGGCCAGTCCCTTCAGGAAAGCATCATTTGTACGGCTAACGTGATCGAGTATCTAGACGTGGCGAGCGGGCTCGCTCGCCTGTCGGTCAGGCGCCGAAAGCAAGAGAGGCTTGGCTTTGAGGCCAGCTCTCGGGTGACCGCGGTGCTTCGCTACCTCCTACTCGGCCAGCGGATGACCGGCCGGCTGCCGCCCGCGCCCGCTCGGCTTGACCGTCAGAGCACCGAGATCGCCGGCAAGATGGCGGCCGGAGCAGCCATGTTCGTGGTAGCGCACGAGCTGGGCCATATCACGCATGGCCACACGATGACGCCAACCACGCCACACGCTGAGACCGGAAAGATGACGACGAGCGAGCTCCAGGAGTTGCAGGCAGACAACTGGGCGCTCGGCGTACTTACACAGATGATGGCGCCCGACGAGCCGGAACCGGAGAGCATGGCATTGTGGTGCGCATTTATCGGCTTGTTCGCGACATACATAACCGAACAGGCGATATATGCGCGTCGTAGCGGAACTCATCCGGAGGCTTGGGCCAGATGGGCCGTCCTGGAACGGACGTCGAAAGAGTGCGACGAGCGTACGCAGCGATTGCGGGCCGCGTTTATGGCCAACACGGCGGGCGCGATCAAGTTGGACGAAGAACTCCCCACAGAGCTCTGGCAGCTACTGCGCAAGGACGAGGCCCTAACGATTTCTCCATCCGCAACAAACGACACCATTATGGGCTGGGATAGACTTCAAGCAACCCCTCTAGACGAGCTCGTCGCGACCGCGCGCCAAGCCGCAACACGAGACGGCGAGGAACTATTGAACTTACTCGAGAATGGCGACCTCCAGGGTGCTCTTGGGCTGGTCGTTCCTTCTGAGAAGAGGCGTGCCAGAATGCTTGACGAGACGCTCACGCTCGAGTTCTCGACTCTTCGTCAAGCGATCGCGAACGCACCCACAACCCTCGTGAGCCGGAAGCAAGAATTGTTCAGCGTCGCAGGAGCGCGTCTCGCGGCACGTATGCTCGGAAATCAGGCAAACCGTGGATAGCGGCGCCCGGCAGTCCTTTAGAGATTCCATATTCTGGGACGATGAAACACTCCTAGAAGCGCTCGCGGACTCGCTCCTCGGGACCGGACCTGGCTTCGGCCCCCCGGACATCGACCGCCGGATCGACTTTGCACAGGCGTGGCTAAAGCAGCGGACAACAGAGCTTCGCAAAGAGCTCTGCGGCGAGGTCTGGTCCCAACTCAAGCACCGTGGTGGATTCGATCTTCTCTCAGACTCCGCAATCGTCGCTGACGCTCTCGCAGCTGTGCACGGGAGGCCGACGGCCAACATAGTTGCGGTGATTATGCTTCGCAGGGGACTCGTGAGTCTCTGCGAAGCAGACACCTGATCTCATCGTCGTCGACATCAGTGTCTCCATACTCCTAGTTTGCCGTTGTTAGCATCTATTCGATGGCGTTTCAGCTGTGAGGACATATCAGGAATGTCCGACCTGTAAAGACCTTACGCGCACCACGCAGCTGAGCCGGAGCAGCGTATGCTCGCACCAAAGGCGCTCGTATGGGGTTGTTCTGTGTGCGGCAAAACAACGACTTTGAACTAGGCAGACAGTCATACGACCTCTTGAGCCACTGGACTGGCGCGGGAGCACGTCGGCAAGGTCGCACTCCACCTCGAGGCACCTCCACCTGCTCGTACCCCAAGAGTGATCCGGCAACGCCACGTCCGAGAGCTCTTACTAGCCCCCTGCACGGTATTGACAATCCCGCGTACGCTTCCAGAGTCGGCACCGTAATCATCGATGGGCACTTGCCGCGGCAGTATTCCTGGTCGAGATGGCCTCAATGGAGTATCCGGGCCGTCCCCTCTGCTACAAGAGCGCAGCGCCTCGGTGGCCATCTCCGCGACCGGCAGTGGAGAGCAGTCGGCTCATGTAGGGCCTTGCTCACTGGCCGCTCACGCTTACAACGCATTGCGCCAAAGCCAGCCGCCTTGACGCATCAGGATCCCGCATGGCCCAATGGGAAACTGGATGCCAGTCTATTCGAACGTCCGATACGATTCGCGCCTATGTCTGCAAGTAGCGATAACTAAGGATTATCGGTGGCAGGGATCTCCCGAG
>DATHPT010000253.1:0-12613 GCA_035483615.1 Solirubrobacteraceae bacterium
AAAGAATCTCCGCCTCGCGCGAGGACGCTTGCGAGTTTCCCCGCCGCCGGCCGAGGTGGGGAGCCGATCCGCCACAGCAGACGGCGACTCTCCCACCCGCTCGCCCGCGTCTGCAAGCAGGCCCCGTGCGCGCAGGGTGGCGCGGGCCTGCTTGACGCCGACCGGCGGCGGCGCGATGCCCGCCAGCGAGAACAGCTTCGCGCCAGGCGTCTGCAGGGCGGGAGCGGCGTGCTGGGCCCACTGGAGAAACGCGTGCGGGGCGCCGTCGTGGGCGACGCGCCCCTCGTGCATCGCGATCACGCGGTCGGCGGCCGACAGGCAGCGCTCGAGCCGGTGCTCGCACAGCACGATCGTGGTGTCCCACTCCTGGTTGAGTCTCCGCAGAAGGCCGATCAGCTCGTCGCCGGCGACCGGGTCCAGCTGGGAGGTGGGCTCGTCGAGCAGCACCACCCGCGGGCGCCCGGCGAGGGCTGCGGCGAGCGCGACGCGCTGCTGCTCGCCGCCGGAGAGCTCCTGGGTGGAGCGGTCGAGCAGGTGGTCGATGCCGAGCGCCAGCGCCACCTCCTCCACGTCGCGTGCCACCATCGCGGCGGTGTGCCCGCGACTTTCCAGGGCAAGCGAGACCTCGGCCCGCACCGAGCCCATCACGAGCTGGGTCTCGGGGTCCTGGAACAGGGCTCCGGTGAGAGCCCCGAGATCGGCGGGAGGATGCTCGCGGGTGTCCAGCCCCGCGACGGTCACCCTCCCGGCGAAGCTGCCGCCGTGGAAGTGCGGGACCAGGCCGCAGGCTGCCCGCAGCAGCGTCGACTTGCCGTGGCCGGAGCGACCCGCGAGCAGACACAGCTGCCCCGGCTCGATCTCGAGCGTCACGTCCTCGAGTGCTGGGACATCGCTGCCCGGGTAGGTGTAGCTGACGTGCTCGAAGACGACCGAGCTCACGGCTCTATCCCCCGGCGGTCCAGGAACGGGAACAGCACGGCGGCTGCGATCAGCGCGCTCAAGCCGAGCGCTTGCGGGATGCCGGCTGCGTGGACCTGCGGGTAGGCGTTGAACGCAGCTACCGAGCCGAGCCTTGCCGCCAGTGTGAGCGCCAGCAGCAGGGCCGCCGAGATGGCGAACGCGAGGTCGTGGCGCGACCAGACGACCGTCCTCCGGGGAGCGCGCACGGCGCCGGCAAAGCCGCGCAGCTCGAGCGTGGCGGCCATGTCCATCGCCCGGTCCAGCGAGGAGCCGACGATCGCGCTCAGCAGCCTGACGCGCTCTCGCGTTCGGCCGCCGGCGCTGGCCGGGCGCGTGCGCTGCGCCTCGGAGAGCCGCTGGGCGTCGCCCGCGAGCACCGGGATCATGCGGGTGGCAAGCGACGCCGTGAGGGCCGAGCGGAACGACAGGCGACGTACGACCCGCAATAGCTCGTCGGGGTCGACGGCGAGGCTTGCGAGCGTGGTGGCGAGCATGATGACGGTCACCTTCAGCGCGATTATCAGCCCGTACACAAGTGCCTCCACCGTCAGGTTGCCCTGACCGAACGGCCCGAGATCGCCGAGCCGCACGAACACGGTCAGGCCGTCACGGGAGGCCAGCACGTTCACGACCACGATCGGGATCGCCACGATCGCGGCGGTGCGCAGCGATCGCACGAGCTGAGGCCCGACGCCGGCGCACGCCCCCGCGAGCACGATCGAGAGCGTCAGCGTGCCCAGCACCAGTGGATGTTCACTTGAGAGCGCGGTGAGGATCAGGGCGATCGTCCAGGCGGCCCCCACGGTGGCGCGCGCGGCGTGCAGGGGGCTGGCCAGGCGCCGGTAGATGAGCGTGGCCGGCATCATCGCTACTGGCTCCAGCCTCTCACGGTCCGGCCGTCGGCAGGGGGCGGGCAGTCCCGGATGGTTCGAGTGCCAGCGCGAAGTGGTTACGAAGCGCAGCTTCGCTGAACGCGTGAGCGGCGCGTGACACGCCCGCAGTGTCAGTGCCGGTGACGACCCAGGTCGGGGCTTCTTCGGCATAGCGGGTGGCGGCCACCAGCCCGGCGCCCGCCGCCAGCGTGCCGGTGGCGCGTCCATGGGCATCCAGCAGCGTGAGCGTCTGGCCGTCTCCGGCAAAGCGGGCGTACACCCCGCTTGCCCGCGGGCCTCGCTCGATCGCCTCGGTGGCGGGCGTGGCCCTCACAGCCGGCCAGGGACCCACGAGCACGCGTAGCGTGCTGGGCTCGTTGCCCGGCCCGATCGCGGCGATCGCTGCGGGTACACCGGCGGCGCGCAGGCGCGCCACCACGGTCTCGCACGGTTCCCCGGTCAGTTCGACGCATTCCACGCGCACGGGAAGTCGCTTGCCGTCGGAGCCGTGCAGGAATGGCTCGGGGAACGATCCGACGACCGCGGGGATGTCGTCGGCCTGGCTCCAATCGTGCAGGTCCCACCAGATGTGATCTCCTGGGTGCACGCTGGTGTCGGCCGAGCCCCTGGGGGCCTCGATCCCGTTGACGTAATAGAACCAGTCGACCGGATCGCCGCTCTGTGTCCCGCCGGCGTGACCGTCGATGCTCTGCACGAAACCGCCGCCATAGCGGGTCTTGACCCTGTGGTTGCGCATCAACAGGCTCATCACGGTCTCCTGGCCCCGCACGCGGGGCGGGCCCTGGCGGCCGATCTGCCGTGCGCCGAAGCCCTGGGTGACGGTGAGGTGGATCGCGCCCGGCGTGCTCCCGGGACCGAGCCCGCAGCTTGCGAGCATCAGTCCCACCAGCCCGATCAGGCCGAGCAGGCGCCGGGTGGGCGGGCGCTCGCGGCGCTCGCCCACCGGCAGAGACCGGTTCGGTCTCCTACTTGACATAGAAGGAGACGTGGCTGACACCGGCGATCAGCTTGGTCGGGTGCCCGGCTGAGTCGATCGCCTCGATGTCGTAGACGTAGTGACCAGCGGGAAGCCGTGCGGGCAGCAGATAGCTGAACGACTCGCTGCTGCCGACCGAGAAGAACCGCTTGGCGCCGCAGCGAGCGTGCACGAACGTCTCGGTAGAGCCCTTGAACACCTGGCACCGCTTGGCCTTGCGACGCTGGAGGCTGATGCGCACTTCGCGCAGCGTCCCGTTGGTGGGAACCTGCACGAGGCCGCGCAGAACGCGTGGCGCACGGCGACGTGGATAGTGGTGTCCGCTGAGGACTCCGCCGGCCGTCGCGACATCGACGGGCAGGCGCTGGATGAGCGGCACGCCTTTGGGGGCTCCTCCTGCGACGGTGGTCCCGCAGGTTCCGTCGTTGCCGTTGTGGACGCAGACGAGGAGACCGTTGGAGCGAACCGATTCCGCCTGGGTCGCCTTCAGCTTGACAACGCCCGCATGGGCGAGGGTGATCGTGGCGTTGCCTTCAGCGTCGGTGGGCGAGCTGCCGGGAATCGGGGTGGTGAGGCCCGCGACGTCTTCGCCGATGCTCGCGCCTGCGAGGGGCGCCCCGGTCTGTCCGTCGGCGACGTGAACCACGATCGCGCTGCCGGCGTTTGCGCCGGCGGGACCGGTGAGGCTCAGCAGATGGGTCAGGTTGAAGTAGTTGTAGGCCCACAGCACTTCGTTGCCGGGCGCCAGCGCGATCTGACAGCCGCCGACCGGCGCCGTGGTGTCGTTGACGGCGTAGCCCCAGGACGCAAAAGGGGCTTCTGTGAGTTCGACGTCGGGACCGACCTGGGTGACGAAGAAGTCGCCGGGGTTCCCGTTGCCTTCGGGGCCCGAGCCGAACCATTTGGCGTCGAAGGCCAGACCGCTGGCAAGCGCAGCGTCTCGCAGGGCGCTGGTGGGAGTGCCCGACGCTTTGCCTTCATTGGGGAATTCCGCTCCGGACGCCCCGTTGTCGGCGTAGTCGCAGGGATGCGCACCGACGCTCGAGGGCGTTTCGAAGGTCTCGCCTTCGGTGCTGATCGGGCCTTCGAAGAGTGTCTGGGTCGAGCCCTCCACACGGAGGTTCACGGTGATGGGCGCAGCCTGGGCGCAGGTGCTGACGAGCAGAGCCACGAACAGCGAGACGCACAGCGCCAGAGGCATACGAAGAGTTACGTGCAATGGAGCCACCCCTTTCCACGAGGGCTTGTGGGCTTGTCGGTCGGAGGCAGGTCTCCTGGCTGCCGGGCCCACCCGCCGCGCCTTCCCGATCCGCCCAGCGGCCGATCAGTGGCTGCGCGCTCGTGGCGCGCCGCAGCTGGCATCCCCGGTCACAGTGGCGGGTCCGCGCCGGACTTGCACCGGCTTCCCTTCGCCACCGACCGTATGAACGGGAACATCCTACTCGCGGACACGCCCGCGATGTCCATGAGCCCTCATATATGGGGATGGCCTACGCCCTTGCGGGCTACGGCGGGGGCGTTCTCGAGGTGGAACGGGGCTCAGCGGTGGAGCGTGTCGAGCTCTGCGTCGAGATTCGCGAGCGCGGCACGGGCGCGCTCGTCGAGAACGGGACGCTCGCTTATGAGCGCCCTGGCGTGGTCGAGGTCATCAGAGCGCCCGAAGGTGAGCGCAGCGCGCACGCGCCCGTCCTTCAGGTACCAGATGGTGAACTCACCATCCTTGTAGGAGCCGCGCACGATCTCCTCGTCCCAGTCATAGGCCGGGCCGACGTACTCGAGCTCGCCCCAGTCGCCGAGCACCGAATAGAAATAGGGGACCACCTCGTGGGGGACGCTCTGCCCGAGCATGTTCAGGGCGGCGGTCTTGCCCTGGTTGAAGGCGACGTCCCAATGCTCGATGCGCACGTGCTCGTCGTGCAGCAGCGAGTCGTACTCGGCGATGTCCCCAGCCACGAACACCCCGGGAGCGGAGGTCTCAAGACGCGAGGAGCACAGCACTCCCCCGCGCTTGCCGATCTCGAGTCCGGCGCGCTTGGCAAGGGCGATGTCAGGCGTGACTCCTGCGCCGACGACCACCGCATCTGCCGGTAGCTCGAGGCCGTTTGTGGTCAACACCCTGCCGACGCGCCCGCTTGTGCCCGACCGGGTATCTCCCTCGAAGCGCTCGAGCCCATCGCCGCCGTGCACGACGATGCCGTGCGATTCCAGCAGCTCTTGGAAGAAGCGACCTGCCTTCGCGCCGAAGCCCCGTTCGAGCGTGGCCCGCTCCTGCATCACGATCGTCGCCTTCTTGCCCATCAGGGTCAGCGAGGCGGCGACCTCGCAGCCGATGTAGGAGCCGCCGATCAGCACGACGCGCTCGGCCTCGGCGACGCCCTCGCGGATCGTGTCGGCGTTGCCGAGCGTGCGCAGGTAATGGATCTGCTCGAGCTCGCAGCCGGGCACGTTCAGGCGGCGCACGTTCGCGCCGGTGGCGATCAGGGCCTTGTCGAAGCGAATCTCCTGCTTGTCGGAGAGCTTGGCGGTGCGAGTGGGGATGTCGAGCGCCGTCACACTCGTGCGCGTCAGCAGCTCGATCCTCTGCTCCGCCCACCAGTCGTTGGGCCTGAACAGCGGCTCCTCACGGCTCTCCTCCCCGCGCAGGTAGCCCTTCGAGCACTCGGGGCGGTTGTACGGCGGGTCGGGCTCGCGTCCCACGAGCAGGATCTCACCCTCGGCGCCTGACTCGCGCAGCCAGCGCGCGCAATTGGCGGCGGCGAGACCTCCCCCGATCAGCAGGAACTCGACCTCGCGCACGCTCATGCTCATGCTCGCCACCATAGAGCAACGCTCACAGTCCCGGCGGGTGCCTCACAGACCAATGGGCCCATCTGGGGATGTGGTCGAGGATGCGCCAGCGCGGGCCGTCTTCGCCGCGATTGGGGCCCAGGTCGGTTCCGCGGTGACTCGTGTCCAGGCGCAGCCCGGCAATCACGATGAACACGTGGTCTGTGGGCGCGGTGGTCGCGTAGATCGTCACCCATCTGCCGGGACCGGGCGCTCCCCAGTCCAGGTAGTCCTGAGCAAGCGGGTTCTCCTGGAGGATTTCGGCGATCGGACGCACCCCGGAGCGGAACAGCACGTAGTTGACGGTGCTCGAGCAGTCCTCGCTGTCGGCTCCACGGGGGTCGGGATGCCCGGTGGGGCCGTAGGGCAGATCCTGAAGCTCGTTGCCGGCGATCACCATCGCCTGCACCACCGGCGGCGCCTGGGCAGGCACCAGCGCGAGATGACCGTCGGCGGGCGCGAGCAGCGCCCGCGGGCCAGGGACGAGGTCGACCGCCTCCGCCCCGTGCGAGGCGACTGTGGGTCCACCTTCGACGACGCCTTCGACGCTTCTCGGGGCTGGACCGCGATAGAGCGATGCCCAGCGCTCGACCTCCTCGACGTACCAGCCGGCGTGGTTGTAGGCGAAGATCGCCCTGCGGTAGTCGGCCGGGGCGCCCGCAGCGTGCAGGTAGTTGGCCATTGCGAAGATCGCGTCGGCCGGGTCCCAGCGATCGATGCGGCCGTCTCCATCGCCGTCCACGCCATAGCGACTCCAGGTCGACGCCAGGAACTGCGCCGGGCCGCCTGCGCCGGCGGAGTTGACAGCGCCCTCCTTGGTGCACGAGGGGTCGGGATCGCGGCCGTGGTTGCACTCGACCTTGCCGATCCCCGCCAGGATCGCCCAGTCCAGGCCGTAGCGCGCCGCCGCCTGCCGATAGAGGCTCAGGTATCGCGCCGGGATCTCGCGCTCGGCGCGAGCGGACACGCTGAAGCCGTCCCCCGCGCTCTGGAGCGGTGGCGCGGCGATCCGGGCGAGGGCGGCGACGAGCATCAGGGACAGCACGCACAGGCAGCCGGCCACGACGATCGAGGCGCCCGCCAGCCTGCCGGGCGCGGAGCGCGGTGCGATGGGGCGGGCAAACGCACCCGTGCTCACTCCTTGGACCCGTATCCGAGCTGTCGCTTGCGGCCCTCCACGACCGCGCGCACGTCCTCGATCACCGCCGATCTCTGCTGGCCGGCAGCTTGCGCGCGATCGGCTCCCGGGCCGGGCACGGCGTGCCCGGCCGGCGATCCTGGCGGGCCGGTTTCAACTCCATCTGAGGGCGTCTGCGCTCCCGTCGGTCGATCGAGCGGCCGGGATCCCGGCGCCCGGTCGGTCCTGCGATCGGATCGCTCATCCTGGTTGAGCGGCGAGGGTTGCGCGTGGCGAGCGTCCGCGGGCTCGACCGCTCCGCGCTTGAACGGAGGGTGTCCGGACACGGAGTGCTGGAATGCGGAGTGCCTGAACGCGGGGCGCCCGCCGGAGGAGGACACGCTCGTGAACGGAGGCAATGTCTGCTCGCTGCCGGCTTGCCGCGGCGCTCGCCGACCTGGGATGGCGGGAGCAGGCCCAACTCCCTGAGCCTGCTCGTGGGCCAGTTCGGCGTGCTCGTGGGCCAATTCGGCGTGCTCGTGGGCCAGTTCGGCGTTGATCCGCTGCGCGCGAGCGGCGAGCTTCGCGGCCCGTCTGCGGTCCCCTTGGGCGAGCGCCGTCTGGTGCGCGTCCCGCACCCGCTCAAGCTGCGCCTGCTTGGCGAGGTCTGCGTCGGGGGCGCGAGCCGATCCTTCGGATTCGCGCGCCAGCGGTGCGTGTGCCGCTCGCACGGCTGTGCGCCCGTCGAGCGCCTTGCGTCTGCGGCCTGTGGCCTGCTTCTCCCTGTCCAGTTGCTCGGTGACGGGCACCGGTGAGAGGACCCTGTCCCGCGCCCATCGCAGGGGGCGACGCACCATGCGTTGCGCCTGTCGCGCCCCCTCGACCCGCCGTGTGAATGGGCGGGGGTGACGGGCGTGCGATTGGCGTCCGCGGCTTTGCAGGAGCGTCTGCAGCTGGTGGCGCTTGAGGAACACGGTCCACCAGAAAGCTGAGATCAGCAGCCACTGCGTCCACCAGCCAAGCGGCTGCAGGGACATGAGCAGGCGTTGCATGCCGAGCAGCACGCCGAGCAGGAAGGAGAAGATCAGCTTCGAGCTGACCGCGCCGAGCAGGCGCGTCAGCCAGCCGAGGAAGATCGAGCGGCCGCTGTCACCGAGCGCGGGAGCCAGCACCACGAACGGGGCCAGCAGCAGCAGGAACAGGCTCACAGCCGCGGCGGCCAGCAGGTGCAGGGCGAGCAGCCCGAACAGCATCACCATGCCGAGCAGCCCGATCGCGATCAGCGCGACGCCGATCATGCGCGCAAAGGTTCCGCTGTCCGATCGGAATTCGGCTTGTGCGGCGGTCGGGCCCGTGCATTTCGTGTCGTCTTCGCTCTGGCACAGGACGTGCAGCAGCGACTTGGCGTCTTTGACCGAGTTGCGTTCCGAGCGGTTGGCCGGGAACGCGGTGAACAGCCTGCCGTTGGTGTCAGCCTCGCGCAGCAGATCCTCGGTGTGCTGCACGGCGAGCGCCGGGGCATTCGCTTTGGAAGCGCACCGGGAGCGATCGAGGCTCGAGGAGCAGGCCAACTTCGCCTGTCCTTCGGCTGCGATGCTCAAAGCCACTTTGCGCAGGCTCGAATCGAGCAGCGCGGGCTCGTCGCACCAGCGCACGTTACCGAACTCCAGGTAGCACCAGGGCGCTTCGATCTCGTTTGAAAACAGCGCCCTCAGGCTGTCGGCGAGCGTACGGGGGGCGTTCGCGGGGGTCCCCTGGGCGACTGCGCCGAACGTCCCGAGGCTCGCCTGATTGGCCCACCGCCCGAGGGCTCCGACGGTCCCGAGGGGATCGGCGATCACCCACAGACCGACCGCCATCATCGCGATCGTGGCAAGCGCGTGGCCAAGGGCATCGGCCACGCGCCGTCGGATGAGCCCGTCATAGGCAGCGAGCACGGAGGCCACTGCCAGCACCAGCACGAGCCACGGCTCGGTGAAGCTTGCCTGGGCCTCCCGCAGCGAGCCGGCGATGGCGCTCATCGTCGGGCCACCCAGCAGTTCGAGCGTGTAGCACCACTCGAGCATCACCGCGAGCGCGTGCACGACCCACACCAGCGCATCCCACAGCGGCGCGATGAACACATCCTGGATCACCGACAGCAGGCCACCTTTGCTGAGCCCGAACGGGCCGACGTCGATGTTGACGTCGAGCCCGTAGTTGCCGGTCGGCGCGGGCGCCGCCAGGAAGCCCGAGGTTTGACAGTTGCTCTGCGCGGCGCTTGACAGCTCGCCGCTCCTCGAGCTCTTGCACAGCGGGCTCGACAGCCCGTTTTCGACGAGCGGATCGCCCGTGCCCGAGGGCACGCCGGCGGTGCTTTCAGCTTCCTGGGAGGGCTCGATCGCGTTCAGCGGTGGGCCTGTCGGCGCACGCTGGACAGCGGGGCGGTCTGTGGCGCGTGACACAGCCGCGGCAGGCAAGACCGCTGTGGCGCGCGAGACCGCTTTGACGGAGACTGCCGCGGCCCGCGAGGCCGCTGCAGCGTGCGAGATCGGAGCCGTGCTGGCCAAGCCGGGCAGCGCAAGCAGCAGGGCGAGCGCCATGCGGCTCGCCACAGCTCTCTTGTCCCACGCCCTCACGAGGCCGGCGCCTGCGGGGTGGTGGAGAAGGCTCTCAACAGCGAGGGCGCGACCAGCTCGACCTGGACCGCCTCGACGCGGCCGCTGTGGTCACGCAGCAGGCAGCGGCCGGCCTCCATCTCGAGCAGTCGGGCTCGAGCTCGCCGATCCTCGGGGTCGAGCCCGAGCAGCGTGAGCGCTCGGGCCGCCTCCGTCTCCGAGCGCATCCCGAACACGAAGGTGGCGCCGAGCAGGTTCTCAAGCGACTCGCGCTCGCCGATGAGCGCGTCCGTGACCAGCTGGGTGCTCACGATCGGCACGGCCAGCTCCGAGCGTCCCATGCGCTGCAGCGAGGCGAGCAGCGCGCGTCCCACCGGATCGCCAAGGAGCCGCCATCCCTCGTCGAACATCGATGCTATATTGCGGCCCCATGAACCCCGATGAAATAAGGCTCGACGCCTACATTCGGGTCTCAAAAGTGGGCGGCAGAAGCGGCGAGAGCTTCATCTCGCCCGAGGTCCAACGGGCCCAAATCGAGCGCTGGTCCCAGGCACATGGACACACCCTCACCTGGCACGAGCCGGAGCTGGATGTCTCCGGCGGGACGATGCGCCGGCCCGTCTTCGACCAGATCATGCAGCGGATCAGGGATGGTCAAACCGACGGCGTGATCGTCGCCAAGCTCGACCGCTTCGCCCGCACCCTCGTCGGCGCGCTGAGCATCCTCGAAGAGTTCGAGCGACACGGGGCCGTGCTCGTCAGCGTCACCGAGAACATCGATCTCTCAACCCCGATGGGCAAGGCCTTCCTGCGGATTCTGCTCGTATTCGCCGAGCTCGAGCGCGACCGTATCTCAGAGAACTGGGACACCGCCACCAACAACGCAATCGCCCGCGGAGTACACGTCGCCAAGTTCACGCCGGTCGGCTACGACAAGGGACCCGACAAGCGCCTCGTACCCAACACCGATGCGCCAGCCATTCGAGAGGCCTTTCTAATGCGCGCGGCTCATCAGACACGCACAGAGATCGCCCGCAAGCTCGATCAAATCGCCCCACGTCCCAAAGAAGGACGCTGGACAACCTCAAATGTCGAGCGGATCATCAAAAACCGTGTCTACCTCGGCGAGGCCTACCGAGGCGACGCGGTCAACCCACACGCCCATGAGCCCATAGTCAGTCTCGGTGAGTGGCAGGCAGCCAACCACGCACCGGTGCGCGCCGCCAACCGCTCTAAGACGCCGAGCCTGCTTGGAGGGATCGTGCGCTGCGCAGGCTGTCGCTACGTGCTCGCACCCCAGGTCTACGGTTGGGGACGAAGCAAACCAACTCGGGCCTACCGCTGCCGTGCTGTCCATAGCGCCGGGACCTGCCCCGAGCCAGCCAACATTCCCCGAGACATCCTCGACAACTACGTGGAGGGCATCTGGCGCGAGCAGATGCAAGACCAAGCCCTCGCCGTCAAACAAGACACACAAAACCTCCAAGTCGCAGCCGAGAAGCTCCAGGCCACAGAAGAAGAGCTGGCCGCATTCGCCTCAGACATCACAGCTCGACGTGTGCTTGGCAATGGCTACCACGCCGCGCTTGAAGCACGCTCAACTGCTGTAGACGAAGCCCGCATCGAGCTGCAGCAAGCGACTGCGTCGGCGCCCGACGCAGAGACCATCGAGAGCTACGACCAACTACCCATCGAGGAGCGCACACGCATCCTCTCCAGCTCCATCGACGCGGTGATTGTTCAGCGAGCCGACGCGAAAGCCCCGATCGAAAGTCGCGTCACCATCCTCTGGCGCGGCGAAGGGCCGGACGACCTGCCCCGCCGAGGCCGAGACAACGGCCCGGTTCGCCCCTACATCCCCTAGCGGAACAAGCACCACTCCGGGATGACGCTCCCGCGCGATACGAGCAAACGTCTCCAGCGCGGCGCGAGCTGCGGCTGGGGGCATCGGAGGGACCAATGACTTTTGAGCGGCATGGAGCATCACCCCCTAATCCGACGCTGAACAAAAATTGGGACACTGCGATAAACAGCGCGGTGGATTTAGCTCTGTGCCCGAGCAGACACCGTGCTAGCTCGCATCGCCTTCCACACGATGACCGTAAGCCACAAGAGCCCTGCCGTCAGCCCAAGTGCAATGACTACAATAGGCAGCCATATTGCCCCATGTCCCACGGTAGTGAACGCGGTCGCCAGTCCGACTAGCATCAGTGCCTGAGACACAGCCGTGAGATCCACCAGGACGAGTATCAGAAGCTGCAATAAGCAGAATTCGTCGCATGCAGAGAGTATTTCAGGTCTGTCCCTGCCGGGATCGATCGAGTGGACGAAGTACGTTCATTCGTCTGCCGCCTGACGTCATCGGTATGCCTCCTCCGGGTGATTGATCGATGCAATGAGGGGTCTTTGACCGCTGCCCGGCGTGATCACGAGCGCTTGGCCGGTGTAGAGCTGCTGCACTCGGCTGGGGTGAATCTCCTGCTCGTAGTCACGTCGACGGCTCCCACGTCCCGACAAGACGAGCCCGAACAGGCGATCCTCGGTCTGCTGGGTCGTGACCCATGCAGGTTTCGAGCTAGCTACCTTCGCAATCGTCTCCGCAGACGCCGGCACATTCTGGCGATGCGCAATGACCGTCTCTACGTTCCCCAACACTTGATCCCGCAGACCAGCGTCCACAGTTTGCAAATCGGCGAGCTCTTGGGTGGCAAGCAAAAGGCTCATCCCAGCTGAGCGAGCCCGCCCGAACAATCTGGCGACTTGTCGTGCCGCGACTGCGGAGAACTCATCGATCAGCACGACCGTCGGGATCGGGTCCCTCTGTAGGTGCGCCGCAAGCGTCACCAGATCGCTCACCAGCGCGGCGGCCACCATTTGAGCCAGTAGAGGCCTTCGATCTGAGTCCAGCGCGAAGTACACAACCCCATGTGAGGCGACTGCCGCGCGCAAATCAATCGCCGGCGCCCGCTTCGGATCGAACCACCGACTGACCTCAGACTCAGCCAGGATCGACAATCGGTCACGCGCGCCGGCCAGGTCGCGGCGTTGGCGCTCCACCAGCGAATCCAAATACTCCTCAACGACCTTCGCCTGATCCGCCGGGAGCGCCCGTGCCGTCTCCTCCAGTCGGTCCGGATGCAGGTTGGCCATCAGCGTCCCGACAGTGATCGGGACTTTGGCTGAACGCATCGTCCTGACCGCATGGCCCAAATACCTTTGGGTGAGACGCAGATAGTGAGGCTCA
>DATHPT010000254.1:0-2624 GCA_035483615.1 Solirubrobacteraceae bacterium
GGTCCTCTCCCGGCGTCACAACGTAGAGATCCCCCGACGTACTGCCTGCGGGCGATCGCGAATCGCTGATACGCGTCGGCGGCCGATTGATTGCTCTTGCCGAGGGCAGCGATTGCTGCGTCGATCTTTTCCACGGCTTACCTTCGCGCGCACGCCTCACCCCATCGGGATGATGAGCCCTGGCCTGCGCCGTCCTACCGTCAGCCTGAGTCCTGTTTCATTTCTAACGAGCCTGACCGAAATTGAGCAGCCAATGCTGAAGGCGCGCGGCGCAGCTCGCCGTTACCGCGTGGCCACACGCCAGCGCGGCGAGCCGGGCTCGTTCGCAGCGAGCCTCGGCCGGCGCGCAACAAACGGTGCCCTCCGCGTGACTCCCTGAGAGAAGAAACAGCGCGTGGGTCAAGTCTTCGCTTTCTCGCTGACCGCGGCGCTGAACCCGACGCTACTGACCGCGGTGACGGTCATGCTGACGCTGGAGAGACCCAAGCGACTGCTATCGGGCTACCTGCTGGGAGCATTGGTCACGAGCGTCACCTGCGGCCTCCTGCTCGTATTCGCGTTGCCCGGATCGAGTACGTCGAGCACGGCAAAACACGGGGTCGACCCGGTCCTGAACATAGCGCTCGGGGTGCTTGTGCTGGTGATCGTCTTTGTCGTCGCGACTGGTCGTGACCGGCGCCGCCGCGCGTGGAGTGAGCGCAAACGCGAGCGAGCCAAGGACAAGCCGCCGCCCCGGTGGCGGCGCCAACTGAGCAAGGGCTCCGCCCGAGACACGTTTGTCGTCGGGGCGCTGCTCAGTTTCCCGGGTGCGTCCTACATCGCCGGGATGGATCTACTGCACAGACAGAACGTCGGGACAGCGGAAACGGTGATCGTCGTGCTCGCCTTCAATCTGGTCATGCTGATCCTGTTGGAACTCCCGCTACTCGGGTACGCAACGAGACCAGAGTGGACCGCAGCAACCGTCGAGCGCTTTAGCAACTGGCTGACCCGCCGCGGCGGACGCGTCGCGCTGATCTTCGGCGCGGCCGTCGGCATTCTCATGATCGCACGCGGAATCATCAACTGGTGACGGGCTAACGAGCGCCTTTGGCCCGTCCGGCTGAGCTGCGGGCAGCGGCGCGGCCCAGCACGAGCCCTCCGGGACGATGCGGCACGGCCCTCACTCCGTGCTACGCCAGCTGGTCGTTTCGCGACAGCAATTTGCGTCGCCGGAGACGCGCCTGGCCAGCCCGACGATCACGCCGTCCCCCGACGATTTCACTCGAATCAGACGAAGCGCCGTCTCGCGGTCGGGTGTACGTATACCCGATGGGTCAGGTTTTCCTCCTCTCTCTGGCGGCAGCTTTGAACCCGGTATTGGTCGGAGCTTCAACTGTCATGCTGCTGCTGCCTAACCCGAAGCGACTGATGCTCGGCTATCTGCTCGGTGCCCTGATGACCAGCATCACGCTCGGCCTCGTGATCGTCTTCGCGCTGAAGGGCTCCAGCACCGTCAGCACGACAGAGAACACCATCAACCCAGCCGTCGACGTGGCCCTCGGCGTGATCTTCCTGCTCGCCGCCTTCGTGCTCGGAACCGGCCGTGACAAGAGCATCGCCGAACGCCGGCAGGCGCGCAAAGGCCCCAAAGAGGACAAAGGCCCGCCGCGCTGGCAGCAGGCTCTGAGCAAAGGCTCAGCGCGCACCACGTTCGTCGTCGGTGCCCTGCTCACGCTCCCGGGCGCGTCGTATCTGGCTGGACTCGATCAGATCGAGAAGCAGAACCTGAGCACGACGGCCACCGTGCTCGCCGTGATCGGATTTAACCTGGTCATGCTGATCCTGCTCGAGCTTCCGCTCCTGGGCTACACAATCGCTCCGGACTGGACCCCCGGGGCCGTCGAGCGATCGAAAGCGTGGGTCAACCGGAACGGAAAACGAGCTGCGGTCATCGCGCTCACCGTCCTCGGCAGCGCTCTCGTCATCAAGGGCCTAATCGGTCTCGTGGGCTGACTCGCGGATACGCCGGCGGCTCTTCCGCGCTGTCGACGATGAGGCCGTGGCATCGCCCGGACTATCTGGTGTCGGTGTGGAGGGGGAGCGGACGTCCGGCGCGACAGGGCGGGCGTGCGGAAGCGATCTCATGCCGATGGGGTGATGTGCAGCCAGCGTCGATCGATGATGACTGCACTGCGAACTCGTCCAGCGACTCTGGCGCCCGTCAAACGCGGGCGTCGGGAGAACAGGAGCCGAATGTGATTGGTGCGGGCCGGGCGGTCTTCGTAGCAGTGCTGTGCTGATCGCCGGGACACTCAACATCATTTATGGGATCGGCGCCGCGAGCAACGCTCACTTGTTTGCCAACCCGCAGTTCGTGTTCTCAAGCCTCCACACCTTCGGGGTGGATCACGATCATCGTCGGCATCATCGAACTCACCGCTGGGTTCTCGCTGTTCGGCGGCGGAGGCTATGGCCGGATAATCGGGATCTTCGCCGCCAGTATCGGCGCGCTCGAGTCACTGCTGTCGATTGGCGGGACGCACCCATGGTGGTCGCTGGCCATCTTCGCTCTGTGTGTGTACATCGTGCACGGTCTCATCGTGTTCGGCGAGGAAGAGGGCGGCGCAAGCCTAGCCGAACGC
>DATHPT010000255.1:0-5188 GCA_035483615.1 Solirubrobacteraceae bacterium
GCTTGCCAGAGCGCGTGCGCGGGAGCGGCGCCGTGCTGAGCTCGACACGCTTTGGAACCTTGAAGGGGGCCAAGCGGGCGACGCAATGTTCACGCAGGCGCTCCTCCCCCAAGCTCGCGCCCGGGACCGCCACGACGATCGCCGTGACCGCCTCTCCCCAGTGCGGGTCCGCGCGCCCGACGACCGCCGCTTCGAGTACGCCGGGGCACGCCTCGAGCACCGCCTCGACCTCGCTCGGCGCGACGTTCTCACCGCCGCTGACGATCGTGTCTGACTCGCGTCCGCTGACGTGCAGGAAGCCGTGCTTGTCCAGCCAGCCGAGATCGCCCGTGTGCAGCCGGCCGTCCTGCGCGACGGCGCCGCGTGCGACGGTCGGCCCCGAGAGCACGATCTCTCCGCTCTGGCGCTCGCCGGAGCGTGTGCCGAGCTCGGTGGCCGCGATCTCTGTGCGCGTGCAGAACAGCGGCACGCCGGCGCCGACCTCGGGGGTGGCGATCGCAGCCAGCGGGGCGGTCGCTGCTTGCGAGCAGCACTCGGTCAGCCCGTAGGTCTCGATCACGGGCACGCCCGCCTCGCGCGCTCTTTGCACGAGCGCTGCCGGGACGGGCCCACCGCCGGTGAGCGCGCAGCGCAAGCGCGGCGGATCGCTCAGGCCGGCGTCGAGCAGACGCGCAAGCGTGGTCGACACGAGCGAGACGAGCGTGATTCGATCCTCTCCCAGAGCGGCGAGCACGCTGTCGGTGTGAAAGCGCTCGTGCACGACCGCGGTGCTCGCATAGATCGCGCTGCGCAGGAGAATCGACAGACCGCCGACATGGGACAGCGGCAGAGCGCACAGCCAGCGCTCCTGTGGGTCGACGCCGAGCGCAACCGCTGAGCCGAGCGCGCTCCACAGAAAGTTGCCATATGTCAGCTCGATCGGACGCGGAGCGGAGGTCGTCCCCGATGTGTGGATGACCGTGCAGACGTCGTCGAGCTCGTGGAGCGCGTCGGCAGCGGGAAGATCGGCGTCAGCGTCAGGACTGAGTGGGTATCCGGGATCCAGTGACTCGGGGTGCAGCGGCTCCTCCAGGAGCACGCTCGCGCCCACCACGATCCGCTCGCGCTCGGCGGCGGTCAGGCGCAGATCGACCGGCACCGCGACAGCTCCCAGCAACAGACAGGCGTGCAACGCCTGGGCGAAGGCCAGCCCGGGAGGCAGCGCGATCGCCACGCGCCCGCCCGGCCGTGCTCCCCGCTCGCAAAGCGCACCCGCGCCGCTGCGGGCCGCGTGGAGCAGCTCGGCATAGGACAGGCGCCCCTCCGGCGTCTGAAGCGCGGTGAGAGTCGGCGCCGAGCAGGCGGCGCGCTGCAGCCATGCCTCGACCTGCATCGCTCACAGGCTAGCCTTCGCGATGAATCGTCGGCGCGCGCTCCATCAGGACGCGCTTGGGTCCAGACAGGAGCGTTGAGGAACCTTGACCACCACGTGGATTGCAGCAGGCAGCTATACCGACATCCGCTATGAGAAGTCCGTCGAGGCGGGCGAGGCCCAAGCCACGGGCTCTGCTCCCCGCATCGCCAAGATCACGATCAACCGCCCGGAGGTCAGAAACGCTTTCCGCCCACTGACGGTCGTTGAGATCTCACAGGCGCTCGAGCAGGCCCGCGAGGACACCGAGGTCGGCGTGATCGTGCTCACCGGCGAGGGCCCGCTCGCGTTCTGCTCCGGCGGCGATCAGCGCGTGCGGGGGGACTCCGGCTATCTCGCCGAGGACGAGCAGGGCGCTCCGGATCCCACCCGTCCCGGGCGCTTCCACGTGACCGATCTGCACGTGCAGATCCGCCGGCTGCCCAAGCCGGTCGTCGCGATGGTCGCCGGCTACGCGGTCGGCGGCGGCCACGTCCTGCACCTGGTGTGCGATCTGACGATCGCCGCTGACAACGCTCGCTTCGGCCAGACCGGCCCGCGCGTGGGCTCCTTCGACGGCGGCTTCGGCGCGGGACTGCTCGCCAACATGGTGGGCCCCAAGAAGGCAAAGGAGATCTGGTTCCTGTGCCGCCAGTACGACGCCCAGCAGGCACTCGAGATGGGCCTCGTCAACACGGTCGTTCCGCTTGAGCGGTTGGAGGAGGAGACCGTGCAATGGTGCCGGGAGATGCTTGCGCTCTCACCGTTCTCGCTGCGACTGCTGAAGGCGAGCTTCAACGCCGCCGAGGACGGGCTGGCCGGCATCCAGCAGCTTGCTCACGACGCCAACCTGCTGTTCTACGGCAGCGAGGAGGCCAAAGAGGGCCGCGAGGCCTACAAGCAAAAGCGCGAGCCCGACTTCGCCCGCTTCCCCAGGCGCGCATGAGCGAGGGGCACACGATCGTGGCGGAGTCCCATAGCGCGGTGCCTGCCACGAAAGCCTCGAGCGCGGTGCACATCTGGCTGATGGCGGCCCGTCTGCGGACGCTTCCGGCGGCGGTGGCGCCGGTGCTGGTGGGCACCTCGCTTGCGCTCGGCGCAGGCCACTTCCGTCCGCTGGCGTTCGTGGCTGCGCTGCTCGGCGCGGTCTTCATCCAGGTGGGGACCAACCTCTCCAACGATTACTCCGATGCGAGGCGGGGCGCCGACACCGAGGACCGGCTCGGGCCGGTGCGGGTGACCGCCGGCGGGCTCGTGCCGCCCGGCAGGGTCCTGTTCGCGACGTACGTGACCTTCGGGCTGGCGGTCCTGTGCGGCGTCTACCTGGTGGCGGTCGCAGGCTGGGAGCTGATCGCCGTCGGCGCCGTGTCGATCCTCGCAGGCGTGCTCTACACGGGCGGCCCTCGACCGTATGGCTATGAGGGACTTGGAGAGCTGTTCGTGTTCCTGTTCTTCGGGATCGTGGCGGTGAGCGGTTCGTATTTCGTGCAGGTCCAGCAACTCCCCTGGGAGGCCTATGCGTGCGCGGTGCCGGTAGGGCTGCTCGCGAGCGCGATCCTGGTGGTCAACAACGTGCGCGACATAGAGACCGACCGGCGCGCCGGCAAGCGCACGCTGGCCGTGCGCCTGGGCAGAGCGCGTACACGCACGCTCTACACGGCGATGGTCGCGGGCGCGTTCGTGCTGGCGCCGCTGCCGTGGGCGCTCGGATCGATGACGGCCTGGCTGCTGCTGCCATGGTGCGCGATCCCGCTGGCAGTGCCGCTCGTGAAGATCGTAAGGACGCGCGTGGATGGGCCGACCCTGAACGGGGCGCTGGCAAAGACCGGAGCGCTGCAGCTCGTGTTCTGCCTGCTGTTCTCGGCCGGGATCCTTGCAAGCGGCGGGATCCCCTCCTGAGCGAAGCGACGCAATGAGGTTGGTCCTGCGGCGCCACGCCCTGCGCCTGCGCCAGCCGCTTCAAAGCTCCTATGGCGCCGTGAGCGAGCGCGAGTTGATCGCGGTGGAGCTCACCGACGAGGACGGAGTCACGGGCTATGGCGAGGCGGCGCCGCTGCAGGCCTATGACGGTGTGAGCATCGCGCGGGTGGAGCAGGCGCTCGAGCGCTACCGGCCCGTGATCGAGGGGGCGGTTGGCATGAACGGGGCGCAGATCGTCGATGCGTGCCGTCGCGCCGATGACCTGCCGGAGGCGTTCGCCGCGATCGATCTGGCGTTGTGGGATCGCGCCGGGCGTCGCAGCGCTCGCCCGGTGGCCTCGCTGCTGACCGACACGCCGGCGCCGGCCGTGCGTGTCAACGCGACCCTGTCGGCGCTCGATCGCACCACGGCGGCCGAGCAGGCAAGGCGCGCGGTCGAGCTTGGCTATGACTGCCTGAAGGTGAAGGTCGGCATCGGCGACGACGCCGGTCGCGTGGCGGCCGTGAGAGCCGCCGCCGGCCCCCACGCCGCGTTGCGGGTCGATGCCAACGGCGCCTGGAGCGTCGAGCAGGCGGTGCGCAGCATCGAAGCGCTGTCCCCCGCTGGGCTGGAGCTCGTCGAGGAGCCGGTGCACGGCCTCACGGAGGTACGGGAGGTGCGCGAGCGCGTCGCCGTGCGCGTGGCGATCGACGAGACCGCCGCCCAGCACGGAGCACTCACCGCGGGCGTGGCCGACGCGGTCTGCCTGAAGATCGCTCGCTGCGGGGGCCTGTCAGGGTTGCTGGCGGCGGCGGCGCTCGTGAGAGCATCGGGCGCGGAGGTGTACGTGGCCTCCACGCTCGACGGGCCGCTCGGGGTCGCCGCTGGCGTGCACGCCGCGGCCGCGCTCGCCTCGCGCGGCCCGTTGCCGGCGTGCGGGCTCGCAACGCTCGGGATGTTCGACGGCTTCTCAGACCCGCTTGCGCCGAGCGATGGCGAGATCTCCGTCCCGGATGGGCCGGGCCTCGGTGTGGAGCCGCTATGTTGACAACAGTCGGTGGACATAACAATGTGCCGCCACTAGCCTCTCGCAACTTCGAGGGGGCTGCGTCCGGGAGAGGTCGTTTCGACGCCGTCCGCCTCGGCTCCGGCAGGGGCTGCGACCAAGGTTGTCTGTGCCGGAGCTTCCAAGTGCCCACGGGGTGGGGTCGACGAACAGCGAAGGGGTCACGATGTTCGAAATTCGGTTGCTCGAGCTTGCTGGGATGACGAGACCGGCTTACAGGCAGAAAGCGGCAAATCAGATACGACGCTCAACGAACGGACGCGGCCTGCGGGCCCTGACGATCACTCTGTGCCTGGCGTGCTGGGGCGCTTTGGCGAGCACGGCGATCGCGGCAGAACCGTCGCCGCTTGAAGCCTCTCTGGTTCCTGAGCTCAACGAACCTGCACCAGTGCTCAGCGTCTCCAGTGAGACGGTCCGATGGACGCCGATCGGCGAAGAGACCTACTACGAGGTCGCGATCTCAAACGCGCCCCGCGGCGCCGCCGGGCGCAGCACCGAATACCTGAGCCTCACCCGCCAGCCTGGCGAAGCCCAGACCTACACGGTGGCCCTCGAACCCGGGCAGAGCGCGTATGTCGGCGTGAGCGCCGACAACACCCCCAGCTGGTCGGTGCAGGAGGCGATCGTCACGCGACCGAGCGCGCCCGCTCCCGAACCGCCTGCGCCCGAACCACCGGCTGGCGAACCACCAGCACCGGAATCACCCACGCCAGAACCGCCGATCTCCGAACCACCGGCGGAATCACCGGCGCCTGCGCACCAGGCGCCGGTGCTCAGCGTCAAAGGCTCGACGGTCAGCTGGAGCGCCATCCCCGGCGTCTCGAGCTATACCT
>DATHPT010000256.1:0-2555 GCA_035483615.1 Solirubrobacteraceae bacterium
GGCCCGCAAACCACCATGGATGCAGGCTAAACACGTGGTAGACCAGCTGTCAGGTTGGTGAAAATTTGTGATGCCCGAGGCGCAAGCCACGCCCCACGCAGTTGTCGTCAAAACCTCACCGAAGTTCGAATCATTGTTCTCGATTGAGATCGTCGGCATTCCCAAGTATGATGACTGTTCAATAGAGGTGCACCCATGTAGAGGCACCTCCGGCTACACGGATAGGGGCCACAGGAAAGATGCCTAGAGTAAGCTCGAATTCTTCCAAATCAGGGCAGGAAGGCGAGTGGTCGATACCCAGCCTTCGCGAGCCTCGCTACTCCCAGTCGCTTGAGCGGGGACTAGCCATCCTGGGCTGCTTCTCACCGGAGCGCCCCGTGCTGGGGATCGCCGACATCGCCGACGACCTCGGAATGAGTCGTTCGACCACGCACCGCTATGTCATCACCCTTGTCGCCCTCGGATTTCTCGAGCAGGGCGCTTCGCGCAAGTACCGTCTGGGTCTGCGCGTCACCGATCTCGGCATGTCGGCGTTGAACTCGACCGGTCTGCGCGAGCACTCGCGCCCGTACCTGGAGGAGCTGCGTCAGCGCACCTCCTACACGGTGAACCTGTCTGTGCTCGACGGCCCCGAGATCCTTTATGTCGATCGTGCCCGCAGCTTCCGTCGCGGTCAGAACAAGATCGACCTGAACCTTCGCCCCGGCTCACGCCTGCCCGCCTACTGCACATCGATGGGCAAGGTGCTGCTCGCCAATCTCCCCGACGCGGAGCAGCGCGACCTGATCGGGAATATGACGCTCGCCAGGCGCGGGCCCAACTCGATCACCAGCAAGAAGGCGCTGCGCACCGAACTCGAGCACGTGCTGGAGGAGGGTATGGCCGTCAACGACGAAGAGTTGGCCCAGGGCCTGCACTCGATCTCCGCGCCCGTTCGGACCGAGTCGCGTGAGGTCGTCGCCGCCGTGAACCTGGCAGCCCACAGCTCGATGATCTCCCTGGAGGAGCTTGTGGACGCGCTCGGCCCGCACCTGGTGGCCACGGCAGACAACATCTCTGCGCGGCTGGGCTATCGCCGCGACGACGAGCAGAGCTGAGCAACAAGCGCTTGGACCGGGGGGCTTCCCCGCTGGGCCGGATTGGAGCTGCAGACAGCGCCATCCGGCCCGCTCGCGTACGCTACGCCGGATGCTTCCCTCGCTGAGACAACTGACGGTCGGGCTCTGTGCGCTTGCGCTGCCCATCGGGCTGGCGGCGTGCGGCGAAACAGCCTCGACCGGCAACTTCAAGGGCGAAAGTCACAACGTCGCCCAGACGGTTTCGAACTTCCAGAGCGACGCCACCGCCGGCAATCAGAAGAAGCTGTGTCAGAACGACCTCGCCAGCACAATCACCGCTCGCCTGCAGAGCAGCGGTGGGTGCCAGGCGACTTTGAAGGAACAGCTTCATGAGATCGACGCGCTCAACCTCACGATCGAATCGATCTCCGTGAATGGCACCGGCGCGATCGCGCACGTCAAGAGCACCTATTCCGGCAAGAGCCGCATCACCACCCTTACCCTTGTGAAGGAAGGCTCGCACTGGAAGATCTCAGGTGTGAAGTCCTGAGAAGCTCAGGCCAGCGAGCGGCCGTACTGGCGCTCGTAGTACGCCCTGTAATCGCCTGAGCGGATCGGCTCCCACCACCAGGCGTTGTCTCGGTACCACGCCACCGTCTGCTCCAGACCCTCGGCAAAGCGCACCCGTGGCTCCCAGCCGAGCGCCCTGACCTTCTCCGAGGAGAGCGAGTAGCGACGATCGTGACCGGGGCGATCGGTGACGTGCTCGATCAGCGACTCATCCGCGCCCGTGAGCTCGATGATGCGCTGCACCACCTCGATGTTGGGGCACTCGTCGGGGCCACCCGCGTTGTAGACCTCACCCGGGACCCCATGCTCGAGCACCTGTCCGATCGCACGCCCGAAATCGGTTGCATGGATCCAATTGCGCACCTGCATCCCATCGCCGTACACGGGCAGCGGGTCGCCGTGCAGGGCGTTGAGGATCATCAAGGGAATCAGCTTCTCCGGATACTGGTAGGGACCGAAGTTGTTCGATCCGCGACAGATCACCGCGGGCAGGTCATAGGTGTGGAAGTAACCCTGCACCAGCAGATCGGCGCCGGTCTTGGTGGCCGAGTAGGGCGAGGAGGGGCGCAGCGGAGATGTCTCGGTGAACGAACCATCCTCGATCGACCCATAGACCTCGTCGGTGGAGACCTGCACGTAGCGCAGCTCGCGCTCGCGGGCGGCCTCCAGCAGCACATAGGTCCCGAGCGCATGCGTCCTGACGAACGCATCCGGCTCGGCGATCGAGCGATCGACGTGGGTCTCGGCGGCAAAGTTGACGATCGCCTCCGGGCGATGGGACTCGATCACGCTCGCAACGGCCTGCGGATCCTCGATCGCCCCCCGCACGAAGTGAAAACCGGGGTCCTCGGAGAAGTCGTGGAAGTTCTCCTCGCGCCCAGCGTAGGTGAGCTTGTCGAGAACCACCACCTCGTCGCCCATCTCACG
>DATHPT010000257.1:0-2273 GCA_035483615.1 Solirubrobacteraceae bacterium
GGAGCGTTGCAAACCTCGGCCGGCGGTTCCGCAGAGGGGCCGGCGGCCAACGATTGGCCGGTGTGGACAGGCTTCGTCGCGATCCTGGCCGCACTTGTGCTCGCGACCGTTGGCGGGTTGATCGTCGACATTCCGGCGCTGTTGTTCGGAGTCAAGATCGACGCCTCGCACACGCCCCCAGGGCTGGAGCTGCTTGACACGGTAGTTCAGGACCTCGCGTTCGTGGTGACCGTCGTGTTGTTCGCGCGACTCGGAGGACGCGCGGTGCATTCGTGGCAGTTCGGTCTGCGCCCGACGCCTGTACGGCGCGCCGCCGGACTCGTGGTGCTCACGATCCTTGGGTTCATCGCCTTCAGTGTCGTGTGGGCGGTTGCCCTGGACGTGAGCACGAAGGAGAAACTGCTCGAACAGCTCGGCGCCAACGAAACGGCGCTGCTGCTGGCGCTCAGCGCGTTGCTCACGACGGTGATCGCTCCCATCTGTGAGGAGATTCTGTTCCGGGGATATATCTTCGCCGCACTGAGCAAATGGAGGGGTTGGCTTCCGGCTGCCCTCATCACGGGCGTCCTGTTCGGGGGGGTGCACGCCGGTTCGGCGCCCGTCGCCGACCTGGTCCCACTCGGGGTGCTCGGGTTCATGTTGTGCATGCTCTACCGTCGCACCGGCTCGCTCTACCCGTGCATTGCCGCGCACTCGCTGAACAACTCGCTCGCATTCGGCGATCTGGAGGGCTGGGGATGGCAGATCCCGCTGCTGATGATCGGGGCGCTCGCCACAATCGGCCTGATCTGGCTTCTCGCCCAGCGGATCGGCCTGATCTCGGCGGTCCCCGCGGAGGCCGCCGTCACCCCGACCACGTACGATCATCTCTATGGCCCCTAGGCAAGTTTTCTCCAGTGTCCTGGCAGCGGTTGCCCTGTGCTGCGCGCTGCCGGCGGGCACGGCCTTGGCTGCTGAAGCGCCGCCCGCTCCGACACCCCCTGTTGCTGCACCGGGGGCGCCCCCCGCTCCGGCGCCCGCCCCGCTCCCTCCGAGCGCCAGTCTGAAGCTGGTGGTTCAACGAGCTCATGGCAATCCACCGTTCGCGCTGCTGGGTGAGCGGATCGTGGTACGCGGAATCGTTGTGCCCTATGTCGCGGGTCAGACGGTCGTGCTGAGCTTTAGTCGTGAAGGGCGGCACATCCTCTCGAAGCGGGTGGGCGTGAGCGCGGTTGGCAATGGCGCCGGGCAGTTCCATTTCGCCTATGCGAGCCACCGCAAAGGGTTGGTGAGCGTCAGCGCCGAACATGCGGCCACGGCACAGCTCGGAGCGTTCACGGCGAAGCCGGTGAGCGTGCACTTTGAGTCCTCAAAGCTTGGAATCGGCGCCCGCGGGGGCGCGGTGCGACTGCTCCAGCAGGAGCTCGCGCGAGAGCGCTACGAGGTGCCTGTGAGTGGCTACTTCGACGAAGCCACCGGCCGCGCAGTGCTTGCCTTCCGCAAGATGACCGGGCTCGAGCGCATCGAAAGCGCCGATGCGCACGTCTTCACGTTGTTGCAGCGTGGGGCTGGGCGTTTTCACGTGCGCTATCCCGGCGATGGCTACCACGTGGAGGCCGATCTGTCCAAGCAGGTGCTCGTCGAGATCAACCGTGGCGGACGGGTGAGGCGCATCTACACAATGAGTTCCGGCAAGCCCTCCACCCCGACGGTGCTCGGGCGTTTTCACGTCTACTCCAAGACTCCGGGGACCAACTCCGAGGGGATGGTGGACTCCAACTACTTCATCCGCGGGTACGCCATCCACGGGTATGCGGAAGTGCCGGCCTATGCCGCCAGCCACGGGTGCCTGCGCATCCCGATACCAAACGCCCCTGCGGTGTTCGGGTGGGTGCAGGTCGGATATCCGGTGGACGTCTACACCGACGACGGACGCGGGAGCAAAACGGTCAGAGGCAACGCCGGTCCGTGATCTGAAGGCGGTCTCGGGCAGCAGTCTGGAGTCCGGTCAGGCGAGCCAGTCCAGAATGCCCTGGCAACAGCCTAGAGGCGCCCGGGCAGCAGACGTGCGAGGAAGCTGATCCCGAAGCCGTAGACAAGCAGTACGAGCAGCGTGTCGACGATGTGAATCGTCCACTGGCTGTTGGAGCCGGATGTCACGCCCGAGAAGGGAGAGGAAAGCGTGGAGAAAGCTTTGTCGATCGTCTTGTGCAGCGCGCTCTCGCTCCCTTTGCTCGTCGCGCTTGTCGTCGTAGCGCCGGGTGTTGCGGGTGCGGCGGCGTTGACTTCGGCTT
>DATHPT010000258.1:0-3153 GCA_035483615.1 Solirubrobacteraceae bacterium
CATCATCTTGGTGACGGAGGCCGCGGTGGAGGGCTTCATCACGACCGACTGCACTTTCGGGGAGACGCGCTGCACCACGTGCCCGTCGGGTTCGACGATCGCCGAGGCCAGGCGGGGCCTCATCAGGGTGCCGTGGTTGGCCACCGCGGCGGCCACCTCTGCCATCTGCAGCGGCGTCACCCGGAGCTTGTCCTGACCGATGCCCATGCGACCCACATCGACATAGGTGCTCGTCGGCGGGAGCAGCTTTCCGTTTCGGTACTCCCCGCTCGAGGACATTTCTTCGGCGGGGTAGTCCAGCTGCGGCTTGCGGCCGAAACCGAAGCGCCTCATGTAGCGGGCGAGCGTCTGCTTGCCGATGTGCTCTGCCACCTGGGCATAGACGGTGTTGACGGATTGGGCGAGCGCCTTGGTGAGCGTGATCTGCCCGAAGCTCTCGTTGTCGTCGTTTTTGAGGGGCAGGCCGGAGATCGGCACTTCGTTGCGTCCACTGACCGTCGATTCCGGCGTGTACTCGCCGGAATCGATCGCGGCGACGGACGTCACCACCTTGAAGGTCGAGCCGGGGGCATAGCCGAACTGGACGGCGCGGTTCACCAGCGGAGCGCCTGAGTTTTGGGTCAGTCGTTCGTAGGCGCTGACAGAGACCAGCGCGTTCGCGTTGTAGCTGGGGGTCGACGCCATCACCTCGACGGCCCCCGTTTTCGGTTGCAGCGCCACGACGGCGCCTTCGTGTTCGCCGAGCGCCGCGATCGCGACTCGCTGGGCGGCGGGCTTCAGCGCTGTGATGACGTTGTCACCGCGCGGCTTGCGACCCTGGATCTGGTCGAGGATGCTCTGCACGCTCGTGCCGGTCTGGCCGTCGAGCGCCGCACTGCGATAGCGCTCGATGCCCGACTGGCCGAAGGTGATGTTGGAGTAGCCGACCGGGTGGGTGAACTGCGCTCCGGTGGGATAGCGGCGCGTGAAGGTCCCTTCCGCGCCGCGCACGCTTCGCGCCAGGACGGTGCCGTCGGCGGCCACGATCTCGCCGCGGTCGATTCGCTGCTGCTGGAGCACCCCGCGCTTGTTGAGCGCGTTGGCCCGCAGCGAGGAGGCTTCGAAGATCGTCCAGCGTGAGGTGAACGCAATCAGCAGAGCGAACAGCAGGAACACAAGGCCGTACAGGCGGACGATCGGTCTGTTCATCGCCTAGCCGCCGCTCAACTGTCCGAGTTCGAGTTGGCGCATCAGTTCCGCAGCATTGCCTTCGGAGCGCAGCGAGTGGTCCAGCAGCGCCTGACGTCTGGCGGCGGGGAGCGTGGACGCGCTCACCCCGGAGACATAGTCGCTGCTGTACAGCTTCAGCCCGCCCGGGAGCTGGTAGGGAATCCCGCTGAACATCGTCACGAGCCCGCGCTGGTTGGTGCCGATGAAGTACACCGACTGCAGCGCGAGGTAGCCGCCCGCGACCAGCAAGCCCACGATGACGAGCGCCACGACCGGCCCGCGCATGCGGCGCAGGCGCCGGCGCAGGCGTGCGCCCCTTGTGGGTTGCGGCGCACGCTCGGCGCGGCGCGGGCGCAGTGGGACCACAGCAGGTTCGCTCGCAGGCGTGAGTCGCTGCTCCTGCACGGCTGCGTCGAGGCGGCTCTCGGGATTGGGGGGGATGGGTCGTTCCTGGGTCGTTGACGGCGCTGCTGACGCTGGCGCGACCGCGGTGATCGTGGTGTGCCCGTCGGCCAGACGCTCAGCCGCCGTGAGCACTTCCTCCAGGCGCAGCAGCACGACCGTGATGTTGTCCTTGCCGCCTGCGGCGTTGGCGGCCGCGATCAGCGCCTCGCCGCTGTCGTGCAGGGAGGTGTGGGCGCTCAGCAGCTCCAGCAGCTCTGCCTCTCCCAGCATCGTGGTGAGACCGTCGCTGCAGAGCAGGTACACGTCGTCCGGGCGGCCCCTGAAGGAACGAACGTCGACTTCGACGGTCGCCTCGGGGCCGAGCGCGCGCGTGATCACCGAGCGCTGGGGGTGCTCCTCTGCTTCCTCGGGAGTGAGCTTTCCCTGGCGAATCAGCTCGTCGACGAGCGAGTGGTCGTCTGTCAGGCGCAGCAGCTCACCGTCGCGGTGGCAGTAGGCGCGCGAGTCGCCGACATGGGCGATCGAGACATCCTGCTCGCCGACATAGGCGACGGTGATCGTAGTGCCCATGCCCGCGTGCTCGGGGCTTTGATGGGAGAGCTCGTTGATGTGGGCGTTGGCCTGCTCAACCTGGTGGACGAGGCTGCGCTCCGGATCGGAGCCATCCTGCAAGCCCGCGCGGAACGTCTCCACCGCGATGTGTGAGGCGACCTCGCCCGCCTGGGCGCCGCCCATGCCGTCGGCGACCACGAACAGCGGCGAGCGCACGAGCAGCGAGTCCTCGTTGGCTCGTCTTTGCAGGCCGGTGTCCGTGCCGCACCAGTGCTCGGCGACGCGCAGCATCAGTGTCGCCTCCCTCGATCCATGCTCAGTCGACCTCGAAGCTGAATTCGGAGTCGCCGATTCGCACCCGATCGCCCGGGTGAAGCGGCCGCAGCCCGTCAAGCAGCTCCTCGTTCAGGTAGGTGCCGTTCGTGGAGCCCAGGTCCTCGATCACGAGGATCCTCCCCTGCTCGTACACGCGCGCATGGCGTGAGGAGGCGAACGGGTCGGCCAGGCGTATCTCGGCGCTGTCTCCACGGCCGAACACGACGTCTCCGCCGAGGTCGTAGATCATGCCGGGCTCGTGACCGGGGGCCCGCTCCACCACCAGACGCGGGGCACGGCCGAGCAGATCGGCGGGGCCGAACGTGGAGGCCGAGTGCAGACCGGTGGCGTCGGCGGGCGCCGAGACCTGGCCTGCGCCGGGGTCGACGCCGGGGACCTGGGCGTTGTTGCCGCGCAGGTCCCGCAGCGCGCTGCGGGACACCCACAAGAGGAACAGGTAGAGCACGGCCAGGAAGCCGAACTTCAGCATCACCGACACGGGCTCGAGGTTGTTCATGGCGTGATCTCGAAAAGAATCTCGGTGGAGCCGATCTCGATGCGGTCGCCTGAGCGCAGCTCATGGGACCCGTGGGCGGTGAGGCCGTTTACGCGGACTCCGTTGGTCGATCCAAGATCCTCGATCGTCCAGGCGGCCCCCTCGGGACGCAGCTC
>DATHPT010000259.1:0-8088 GCA_035483615.1 Solirubrobacteraceae bacterium
CCCCGACCGTGTCCGCCTCACGGATCGCCGCGAAGGTCTTGGGATCGTCGAACGGTATCCGCGACAGGTCGATGGGAGCGCCCCGCGTGCGCGCGATCTCATCGACACAGCGTTCCACCGCGGAGAGCATCCCGAGCCCCAGCAGGTCGATCTTCAGAAAGCCGGCGTCCGCGCAGGAGTCCTTGTCCCACTGCACCATCTGCCTGCCCTCCATGGCCGACGGCGCCACCGGGCAGCAGTCGATCAGGGGCCTCGTCGACACCACCATCCCACCCGAGTGCTGGGAGAGATGCCTTGGCAGCCCGTAGGCCTCCTTCACAAGTTGCGCAAGCCAGCGCCAGCGCACCGAGCCGGTCGGGGCGGCTTCGATGTCACGCTCCACATCGCCTCTGCGTCCGTCGGCGGCGCGTGCCACACGCTCGATCTCAGCGGGCGGCAGGCCGAGCGCCTTGCCCAGCTCACGGATTGCTCCGCGGGCGCGGAATGTGGGAAAGGCCGCCACCAGCGCGGCCCTGTCACGCCCATAGCGCTCGTGTACGCGGGGGATCAGGATCTCGCGAATGTCGCGTGGGAAATCGAGGTCGATGTCCGGAAGTCCGCGCAGATCCTCGTGCAGGAAGCGTCCCAGCAGCAGCCTGCTGGCGATCGGGTCTATGTGCGAGAGGCCCGTGAGATAGCACACGACCGAGGACACCGAAGAGCCACGTCCACGCCCTGGGGCCAGCAGCGCGCGTGCCGTATCTCGTCCTCGCACCTCCAACGCCACCTCTCGCGCGAGCTCGAGCATGTCGTGATGCAGCAGGAAGAAGCCCGCGAGACCCAGGTGGTCGATCACGTGCAGCTCCTCCTGCAGGCGCGTCTCGGCCTCCGCGCGAGCGCCGGTCTGCTCGTAGCGCTCCTCCAGACGCGCCCGGCACAGCTCGGCGAGACGCCGTGGAGCGCTCTCGTCCTCTGAGCCCGGGTAGCGATAGACCAGCTCCCTCTTCAGATCGAAGGTCAGCTGCTCGGACAGGAGCAGCGTCTCGCGCACCGCCTCCGGGTGGTCGGCGAAGCGGCCGACCATCGCAGCGGGAGTGCTCATCACGTGTGTGTGGTTGCCGCGCCGCAGCGGCTCGGAGGCGTCGAGCGTCATGTGTCGGCGCAGCGCCACGAAGACGTCCTGCAGCTCGGCGCGCGAGCGGGCATGTGCGTGCACGTTTCCCGTGGCGATGCAGGCCACCCCCAACCGGTGGGCCAGCTGCGCAAGCGCGCGGTTGCGCGCCCGGTCATGGCGACCGTAGGGACGTTGCAGCTCGACCCGCAGCCCCTCCGGCCCAAACGCGTCCAGCAGTTCTCGCGCGGTGGGCTCCTCGTGCACACCGCGCTCGGCGCAGCCGGTCAGGCACACCAGTCCCTCAGCATGATCGAGCAGCGTGGACAGCGCCACCGATGGCTCTGTGCGCTCGCGACCAGGACTCGTGCGCGTGCCGGCATGGGCGTGCGTGATGATCCGGCACAAGTTGCTCCAGCCGCGCGCGTCGCGAACGAGCAGCGTCAGATGGGCACAGTCGCCCGGCTCCTCGCCGGGGGCGCCTGTGCCGGCTCGAGCACCCGATCTCCGGCTTGGCGCATACTGCCGGAGATCGACCCGCACGTCGATCTCCGCGCCATGGATCGGTCTCACCCCACCCCCCGCGACGGCTTGGGCGAGCTCCATCGAACCGGACACCGAGTTGTGGTCGGTGAGCGCCAGCGCGTCGTATCCGAGCTCGGCTGCGGTGTGGGCAAGCTCCTCCGGCAGCGAGACCCCGTCCAGGAACGAATACGCCGAATGGCAGTGCAACTCGGTATATGGCGGTGTTCCGGACATTTCAGGAGCCCTGTGTGAACCAACCACCGGCGCACAGGTCGTGGAACACGACCAGGTTGCACCCGCGCACGCTCACGATCTCCCAGTAGCGGCGGCGCAGGGGGCTGTCCGTCCACCAGCGATCCTCGACCAACCATGACTCGCGTATCGACTCGATCCGCTCGCCATTCACCTCGGAGGGAGCTCCGCTCTGCGCCCGCACCCGAGCGACGCGAGGCAGATTCAGAGCGCGAGGCCGGCCTGGGGTCCGCGCGCTCACAGGGACAGCGGGGTGAGCACGACGCGCCGCTCGGGCACGCGCGAGTCCGGATCGATGCACACGGCGCGCAGAGCAGCGTCGTGCCCTGCCACCGTGCGCACCTGGTAGACGGCCTCCCCCAGGCGCTCGCGCCGTGCCTGCCTGCTCTGCTGGAGCAGCGTGTGCTGCTCGCCGCCGGGAGGGCCGAAGCGCTCCACGCCGAGACCCAGCGACTCGGCCGGGGCCGGCAGCAACGGCAGGCGCAGCGACAGCGCCAGGACCATGCGCTTTGCGTCGCTGAGCGCCTGACGGAACACCACCCGCTCACGCCAGGTGCCATCACCCACCAGCCGCGCGGAGAGCACCACGGCGCGCAGCGTCCTGCCGCGACGCTCGGGGCGGGCGAGCAGCCGATCGACGAGCACACCCAGGGCTCGCTGCAGCATCTCTCCGCTGCCGGCGTCCCCCACGTCCAACGTCTCCTCCAGGGAGTCCTCGACACTGCGGGGCGCGAGCGGGCTGTCATCGCCGCCGGCCAGCCTGTGGGCGATGACGCCGGGCTCGCCGAAACGGTCGGCGAGCCCGTCGCGTCCCAGGGCCCGCAGCTCTCCCAATGTGCGCACGCCCAGACGCACAAGCGCCTCCACCAGCGTCGCGGTCTCCGCGCGATAGCCGAGCAACGCCGTCGGGCAGGCGGCGAGATAGCGCGGGACCGCCGGCGCCTCGATCGTCCTGGCTCGTCGCGCGCTCGTCGCCAGCGCAGCCGCGAGCGCACAGAAGCGCGTCGGTCCGACACCGATCCTCACCGGTCTCGCGAGCGCGCGTCGCACGAGCGCGATCGTGTGCGCATCCGAGCCGTGCATACCCCGCAAGCCCTCCGCTTGAAAGTAGGCAAGTCCCTCGTGTGCCGGCTCGACCGCCGCCCCGATGCCCTCCAGAGCGCTCATCGATTCCTCCCAGGCCTCGGCGGCAGCCAGCGGGTCTGCTGGAATCAGCTCGAGCTGTGGGCAGCGGGCAATCGCCTCTCCCAGAGCCATGCCGGCGACCACGCCGTGGGCCTCGGCTGCGCCCGACACCTCCCCTACGCGCAACTCCGCCCCTGCCATCGGGGCGAGCGCGAGTGCCCTGCCCGCCAGCGCCCGAGCCCCGCCGGCGGCGACCGTCAGCCCGAAGCGAGGTATGTGGACACACACGACCATATGCGAACACATGTTCGCATATGGCTGGGACCCGACCACAGACAGTTGGGCGCAGGTCCTGAGCTTGGCGCGGTAGAGCCCGGGCTATGAAGCAGGGCCGCGGGGCTCAGACACGATGGAGCTGCCAGACAATGGAGCCCATATGAAGCCGGGCAGTGGAAGTGGAAGTGGAGCTTTTGACGGTGGGGGCGGCTAGTCCATGCCCAGCGGGCCACTGGCGGACCCGCTGAGGAACTGGCGCACGAATGGGTTCTCCGAGGAGAACATCCGCTCGGCGTCGCCCGCTTCCACGATCCGCCCTCTCCACAGCAGCGCGATGTACTCGCCGATCCGCCGCGCCGAGGCGATGTCGTGGGTCACCACGATGTAGGTGCCACCGTTGGCTTCGTGCATCTCCTTGATCAATTCGCACAGGAGCGCCGTGCGCACCGGGTCAAGACCCGAGTCCGGCTCGTCGAAGATCACCACGTCCGGCTCGGTCACGAGCGCGCGTGCGAAGCCCGCTCGCTTGCGCATCCCGCCGGACAGCTGGGAGGGAGCGTCGTCCATCGCATCGGCCAGGCCCACATCCGTCAGGCGCTGACGCGTCACTTCCCCGATCTGGCCCTCAGACATGTCGGTGTGCTGACGCAGTGGGAAGGCCACGTTGTCGAACACCGACATCGAGCCGAACAGCGCGCCGTCCTGGAACAGGACCCCGATCCTGCGACGCAGCTCGAGCAGCTTGGGCATAGTCAGCTTGGGCACCGAGTTTCCGAGCACCTGGATATCGCCCGAGTCGGGGAACATCAGTCCGATCAGATGCTTGATGAGCACGCTCTTGCCGGTGCCCGAGGGGCCCAGCACGACCGTGATCATGTCGTCGGGGATCGCGACGTTGAGGCCGTTGAGCACCGGTATACCCGCCAGCCGCTTGACCACGTCCACGCAGCGGATCGACCAGTTGCGGTCGGTGGACTCGCCCGCCAGATCCAGATCGCCCGCGGAGTGGTACTGGAAGTGCTCGCCGTCGTCCTGGACCTCGAGCGCCGCGCCGGGGCCCGTAGGCTCCTCGCTCTCGCCCTCATCCCCATTGGCTCCCTCAACCCTCTCCACGGCGCAGATACTAGTGATCGGGACAGACCCGATCAACCCTGACGCCATCTCGGTGTGCGCGGGCTGGTACTAATCCGTACATATCCACCTTGACATACCGAGCCCACCGGGTCTACGATCCTGGTCCGGAGGAGGCAAATGTTTCATTACAGGCGCTACGGCGCCGAGCCAGGGTTGATATCGGACACCCCCAAGGTCGCGACGGCCGTTGCGACCCCGCCCCGCACCGATCCCCGCAGGCTCATATTCGAAGCGATGATCGAGACGGTCGCTCTGCGTGGGTATGACCGTACGACTGTCAGTCGCCTGCTGTCCAGCGCGGGCGTTCAGGAGGCTGTCTTCAACGAGCACTTCCGCGACAAGCACGACTGCTTTCTGGAGGCGGTCGACGATTTGATCTGCCGGGTCGAACGCTCGGCGCTCGAGCTGTTCCAGCGGCCCGCGCCGTGGGCTGAGCGTGTGAGCCTGGCTTTGGAGAGCTTGCTCTGCGCCCTTGCCTGCTCTCCGCAGAGTGCACGCGTGTTGCTCGTGGAGATGCTTGGCGCGGGTCCGGCGGCCTGCGAACGCCATCGCGCAGCGCTTTCGCTGTTCACCTCACTGATCGAGGAGGGCCGCTCGCAGGCCTCGAGCACCGGGCATCTGCCGCCCCAGACCTCCGAGGCGATCGTCGGCGGGATCGCCTCGATCGTGCACCGTCGTGTCCTGCAGGGAGAGACCGCCGAGCTGCCGGCTCTGCACGCGGACCTCACCTATTTCGCGCTGCTCCCCTACCTCGATCACGAGCGTGCGCTGGCGGCCGCGGAGTGCGCGAGCCCGTCTTGACGTATGCCTCCTTGGCGTATGCCGTCCTGACGTATGTCCCTGAGGTGATGAGGACCACGAGCGTGTCCTGACCGTCGCGGAGCTCGTGGGCACGTCCTGACATCGCGCCACCGGGCTCCTGCGGCGGCGCCTCTAAGCCGCTACTTCGACGGCGTTGCGTGCGGGAACTGGCTGGTTTCGCCGTTGAAGGTGAACGGTCCCTGCTGGTTGCAGGCGGGCGCCGCGATTTCGTTGACGCCCTTGGCAGGATTGTTCGCGACGAGCGGGAACAGCGCATGGTTTTCGACACCGGGCTTGGCTTCGACGCCGGGTTTGGCTTCCTTCCTGCTGCCCGGTTCCAGCCCGATCAGCTGTTCGACCACTTCTTCGGTGATCGTTCCAAACGCGGGACCGCTCAGGGACGGAGCGGAGTTGGCGCAATTGGCGCCGCTGAACACCGAAAGGCCGCTTGCAAGCGAGCGGAACGCGCCCGGCTGCGGGTATGCGTTCGCGCGGTTGGTGCCGATCCGCTGCTGGTAGACCGAGAGGCCTTCGGGCGTGAGCTGGTTCATCACCTTCAGCACGTGCTGCTGGGGGCCACCGAGGATGTTTTTGTTTTTTTCGTGGGTCTGAGTGGCTGCTGTCGCGTTGGCGAACAGCGCCTGCAGCTCAGGCACGTACTCGCTTGCATACTGGAAGAACGGGTTGAGGTTGTGCAGCACCGGGCTGGTCGCGGCGAGCAGCGGCGTGGTCAGGTCGAGCTCCTTTTTGACGTCTGGCAGGCCCGTCTTTGCGGCCTTCGCCAGCGGCCCGAGCGAGGTCAGCAGCGAGTTGAACGGAGGCGTGAACGGCTTGACCGCTTGCAGCAGCGGCGTGAGCCGTTCCTCGAACGGGCGCAGCTGGTCGAGCAGCGGGCTCGTGTTGGTTGCGAAGCTGTCGAGGCTGCGCAGCGCCGTCTGCGAGTTGCGCTGGAAGGCGGGCAGCAGCCGGAAGGCCTCGGCGAATTGCTGGCTGGCTTCCGCGGCGGCGTGGAACGTGCGCTCGCCGTTTGAGATGAAGCCTCGGAACTGACCCTCGCGGGCGGTCAGCGCGTCGAATACGACGCCCGAGTTGTGGATGGTTGCGCGCAGCGCTCCCTCCTGCGAGGCGGCGACCGTCGTGAGCTTGTTGGCGTCTTCGACGAACGGCTGGATGGTCGCGAACGACGAGTTGATCTGTTCCCCGCTTCCCCCGAGCCCTTCGGCCGCCGACTGCATCCAGATCTGGAAGTCCTTGCGCGTCTTGGGGGTCAGCGTGGCGAGAATGTCGTCGAGCGTTACCGACGGTTCGACATGGGCGTTGGAGAGCTGAGCGCCGTCTGGCAGCGACGGCGCGCCCTTCGTCTCGGGCTTAAGCTGCACGTAGGTCTCCCCGAGCAGCGTCTTCTGGCGCAGGATGGCGTGCATGTTGGAGGGGATCGGCGCGTACTTGCTGGCGATTTCGATCGATGCGTGAGCGAGCCCGTCTTTGTCGTACTTGAGGCTGATGACATGGCCGACGTCGACGCCGCTGATGCGCACGTCGGACTGTTCGGCCAGCGCGAGCGTGCGCGGGAAGGCGACTGTGAAGCGGTATCCCTTCGGCTTGAGCGGCACCGGCCCACCGAAGGACTCCCACAGGAACAGCAGCAGCCCGAAGCAGCTCAGCGCGAACAGCACGATCACGAGGATGTTGGCCAGCGTCGGCGCACGCTTCTGCATCTCAGCGACCCCCTCCGCTCGCGGTCGCCAGCCGTCCGAAGGCGCTGCGCTTGGAGCCGAGCAGTTTCATCGTGAAGCCCTTGCTCGACTTCCCGTCCGTGTGCGCACGGGCGGCGGCGGCCTTGCTGGAGGCGGTGCCGACCGGCGCTCCCGTGATCAGGCCCTGTGCCTGGCATTCTTCGGTCGTCGGCGGGTTGAACAGCGCCACGAGCAGGCGCACGGTCGCGTTCACTTCGCCGGCGCCCTTGAGGATCGGCAGCACTTCGCAGTTCAGGTAGGCCACGGTGCGTCCCACCGGGCCATGGGCATCGGACGTGCTCAGCACGCTGTTGAGGTCGTGGTTGGCCCAGGCCAGGAAGAACAGGAAGCCACCCTGGTTGGGCCCGGGGTTGTAGGCGAGCTCGTTGAAGAATTCGTTGAACACCGAGAAGCTTGAGGAGAGGCCCGGGAAGGCTTCGCCCAGTTCCTTGATGGACGGCTCGAGCTGATTGACGACTGGCAGGATTTCGCGGGCGAACGGCCTGATTTCGTTCTTGATGATCGGCGTGCTCTGCTTGTAGAGCGAGCGCGTGGCTTCCTGTGCGGGGGCAAGCGCATTCGCGAAGGGCTCCAACTTGGTCAAGGTCGGCCCGAGCACGCTCGAGGCCGTCGCGAGCTTCCCGAGCCCATTCTTGGTCTTCGCCAGGGTGCTGGGCAACAGGTGAAGCGTCTTTTCCACGTTCGTGCCCTGTTCGGCGAAAGTCTTGAAGACAGCATTCGAGGCGTCTATCGCCTGAGAGATTTCGGTGTCCTTGTTGCCGAGCGCGCTCACGATCAGCTGGAAGTTGTGGATCGCGCGTTCGATGTTCTTGCTGCGCAGCTGCAACTGCGCGGTGATCTTCGTCGCATAGCGAGCGATCGGGTCAAAGCGCTTGAAGGTGGCCGACAGGTTTGCCGAATTGCCCTTCAAGCCCTGGCCCGCACCGGCGATCAGCTCCTGCAGGTAGGCACGCGTTTCGCCGTCCAGCGACGCCAGGAACTCCTCGAAGTTGACGTCGGGGGCGGTCTGCGACAGCGGCACGGTATAGCCGCTGGGAACGACCCCGGCCTTGGGCGTGCCGGGGTCAACCTCGACGGTCATGTCCTTCAAGCCGGTCTTGGGCCGCAACAGCATCGTGGCGTTGCGGT
>DATHPT010000260.1:0-11439 GCA_035483615.1 Solirubrobacteraceae bacterium
GAATCCGACGACGACGCGCAACACGACTTACACGGTGGTCAGCGGCACCAGCTACACGCCCCCTGCGGATCCCGGGCAGACCGTCAACTACGGCGTGTCGGCGAGTGTGCCCGGCGAAGCTCCGTGGGCGCAGGAGGTCACAGTCACCTATCCGCCGGCCGGGACCCCGCCGACTCCGCCGGTGAGCCCGACTCCGCCCGTCACACCCACTCCGCCCGTCACGCCGACGCCACCAACGCCGCCCGTCACCCCAACGCCACCGGTGACACCGACACCGCCGGTGGCGCCACTGCCAACCGGCAAGATCATCGGCACGAACGACGGCGCCGGCTGGGGTGAAGCTCCGGCAAGGACGATCCTCGCGGGCCACATCACCTGGAACCGCGTGGAGATCGGCAAGGAAGCGAACACCGTCCCCGCCTCGCTGGGCGACGGGTTCAAGGTGCTCGCGATCGTGGGCAACATCGCCGACGGCACTCCCCTCAGCCAGAGCGATCCAGCCCAGTGGGGCGCGGAAGTGGTCAAGCAGATCCAGGCCAATCCTGGCATCGCGATCGCGGAAGCCGGAAACGAGATGTACTTCAAGGGCGGCGTGGCCAACCCGGTGCAGTACGGGAAGATGTACCTGGCCGCCGTCGATGCGATGAGCGCGGCGGGGATCCACATCCCGCTGATCTTCAACATGTGGGGCGACTACCTGAAGCCCTCCTCCAGCAGCTACTCGCTCGACGCGAGCGGCGGCGGCTGGTTGCGTGACGCCGTGGACGGCGTGCCGGGCCTTGCGGCCGCGATTCGTGCCAACGGGCTCAGCAGCCACCCCTACGGGGCACTCGGTGAAAACGACAAAGACGCCGCCGGCATCGCCGCCGTCGCGGCCCAACAGGCCGTCGCGCTGGCGGTGCTCGGCTCGATTCCCCCGTTCTATGTCACCGAGCTCGGCTATTCGATGAGCGACTGTGGCGCGCCCGAAGGCGCCTGCTCAGAACAGGAACAGGCGAGCAAGATGCGCGCGGCCTACGACGTGCTGCTCGCAGACCCGTTTGTCGCGGGCATCTGGTGGTACCAGTCCCACGACGACGGCAACGGCCAGTTCGGCTTCATGAACAGCGACAACACGACACGGCTGTCGTTCAACACGCTCTCCGCGATCGCAGAGGAACAGGGGCAGTAGGGCCTCGAGGTCAGCTCGCGCTCAGCCGCGGCGCTGGCCCTCGAGCGCTTGCGCGATCGCGGCGGGGTTCTCGAACGGCAGCACGTGGCCGCCGGCCACTGTCAGGAAGCTTGCCCGGGGCGCCAGCTCCGCCATCCGGGGCCCGAGCGAGCAGAACTTGGCGTCGCGGTCTCCCGCGATCACCGTGAGCGGCATTCCCAGCTCGCAAAGCCGCCCCCACAGCGAGGACATCTCGCCGGTGCCGATGCCCCGCAAGGCAGCCGCGATCCCGTCGGGACGGTTGCGCGACTGGTCGGCACGCGCGAGCCTGTCAACCGCCGGGGGGTCCTCGGCGAACATCTGCTGGCCCCGCCAGCGTGCAGTGAAGTCCGCGATCGAGCCTCGCTCGATCTCCTGCGCAAGACGGTTGTCGGCGTCGCGACGTAGGGCCCGCTCGCCCGGGTCCTCGATGCCCGGGCTCGTCGAGACCAGCACAAGCCGCTCGACCCGCTCGGGCGCCGCCAGAGCGAGGTGCAGAGCGATGCGCCCGCCCATCGAGTAGCCGACAAGCGCGAAGCGCGAGGGGCTGCGGTCGAGCACGCTCACCACGCAACCGTCGAAGCCGATCGGCCGCGGCGCGTCGGTCAGATCGCCGTGGCCGGGGAGGTCGAGTGCCAGCGGGCGGTAGCGTTCCGCGGGCAGATGCGCCAAAACCGCCTCCCACGCGTGCCGTGTCCCACCGAACCCGTGCAACAGCACAATCTCCTCGACCACATCGGCATCCTATGAGCTGCGGCGCGAGCAGATGAACGCCGCAGCCGACACCCACCGGATGCTCGGGGCATTCGTGGACGAGCTCGCGCGCTGCGGGCTGCGCGACGCCTGCACCTCCCCGGGCTCACGCTCGACGCCGCTCGTGCTGGCGCTTGCCCGCGACGGGCGGCTGCGCTGTCACTCCCACGTGGACGAGCGCTGCGCCGGGTTCTTCGCGGTCGGGCTGGCGAAGGCCTCGGCCCTGCCCGTGGCCGTCACCTGCACCTCCGGGACCGCGCTCGCCGAGCTGCTGCCGGCGGTGGTGGAGGCCCGCGAGGCGCGCGTTCCCCTGATCGTGCTGAGCGCCGACCGTCCACCTGAGCTGCGCGAGGTGGGAGCCGGGCAGACGATCGACCAGCTCGAGATCTTCGGCGGCTTCGCCAAGTGGTTCTTCGAGGTGGGCACCCACGAGCTGAGCGCCGAGCGCACGCGCTGGATGCGGACGCTTGCCTGCCGCGCCTTCTGGACCGCCGTGGAAGGCAGGCCTGGTGTCGTGCACCTCAACTTCCCCCTGCGCGAGCCGCTTGTGTGCGACCAGGCCCCGGCGCCGGCCGGCGAGGGACGGGCGGCGGGCGTGCCGTTCGTGAGCCGCACCCCTCAGAGCTGTGACTCGACGGCCGCCGCGCGGGCGTTGCGCGATCTGATCGGCCCGGCGCGGCGCTGTGTGCTCGTGGCGGGGCGCCACGAGCGCGAGACCCCGCTCGGGCTGGCGGCTGCCGCACTCTGCGCGAGCGCCGGCTGGCCGCTGCTTGCCGATCCGATGTCGGGCGCGCGGCGCGGGGACGCCGCCATCGCCCACTACGACGCGCTGCTGCGCGAGCCGGGGTTTGCCGCTGCCCACACGCCCGAGCTCGTCCTGCGAGTCGGCGACCTGCCCGTGTCAAAGCCGTTGCGCACCTGGCTCGCGGGGCTCACCGGTGTTTCCCAGATCGTGCTCGACCCGGAGGGTTCCTGGCAGGACCCGGCAAGTGCGGTGTCCAGCTCGATAGCAGCCGAGCCGGCGGCCACGCTCGCCTCGCTGAGGGCGATGCTCGAACCCTCGGGGACCGCTGAGCCAAGCGGTGCGAGCGAGGTCGACCCCGACTGGCTGGCGGGCTGGCGCAGCGCGGATGAGCGCGCGGCCGAGGCGATCCTTGGAGTGCTGGCAGCCGGCGGGCTGAGCGAGCCGTCGGTGGCGGTCGAGCTCGGCGTGCTGATGCCCGAGGAGGCAACGCTGTTCGTGGCTTCCTCGATGCCCGTGCGCGACATCGAGACCTTCTGGCCGGCGCGAGCGGATCCTCCGCGGGTGCTGTGCAACCGTGGAGCCAACGGCATCGACGGAACCGTCTCGAGCGCCTTCGGCGCCGCTGCGGCCGAGCGCGGACCGGTGGTGCTGCTGATCGGCGACGTGGCGCTCGCGCACGACATCGGTGGCCTGCTGGCCGCGCAGCGCCTCCAGCAGAAGCTGACGATCGTGCTGCTCAACAACGACGGCGGGGGGATCTTCGACTTCCTGCCGGTCTCACGCTCGCCGATGGCGCTGCAGGACGATCACTACACACATCACATCGCGACCCCGACCGGTCTCGACTTCGCCCGGGCGGCGGCGCTGTACGGGCTCGGACACGAGACAGTCGCCGACGTCGCCGGCTTGCGCACGGCGCTCGAGCAGGCGCTCGCCTCGCCCCGCTCGGCGATCGTGGAAGTGCGCACGCAGCGCGAGCAGAACGTCGAGCTGCACGGTCGCCTCTGGAGCGCCGTGGCGGGCGCGCTCAGCTCGTGAGCAGCGGCAGCAGCGCCTGCAGCTTGACCTCGGTCTCGGCCAGCTCGGCCACCGGGTCGGAGTCGCGCACGATCCCGTTGCCGGCGTAGCAGCGCGCGACGTTGCCGCGCAGCAGCGCGCAACGCAGCGCGACGCAGAACTCGCCGTCGCCGGCGGCGTCGGTCCAGCCGACGGGCCCGGTGTACCAGCCGCGGTCAAGTCCCTCGAGGGCCGGGATCAGCTGCAGCGCCGGACGTGAGGGCTCGCCTCCGACCGCGGGCGTCGGATGCATCAACCCGGCGAGTTCGATCGCCTCGACCGGCGCCGCCAGCTGGGCGCGAATCGGGGTGGCGAGATGCTGGATGTTGGCGATTCGCACAAGCTCGGGCTCAGGCGGGGTGGCGACCCAGATCGCATAGCGGTTGAGGGTGCGCTCGATCCGCCGCGCGACGATCGCGTGCTCCTCGCGGTAGCTCGCGTCGCGCATCAGGCGCTCGCCGAGGTGGGCGTCGACGGCGGGGTCGGCGCTGCGACGGGTGGAGCCCGCCAGCGCGATCGTGCTGACCCGCTGCCCCTCGCGACGCATCAGGAGCTCTGGGCTGGCGGCCAGGAATGTGGCCTCGCCGCGCCCGACGCAGAAGACGAAGCACGAGGGGAACGCCTCGCGCAGGACGCCAAAGATGGCTGCCGGGTCATAGTCGCAGGGCGCGTGCACCTGCACCTCGCGCGCGAGCACCACCTTTTTCAGGCGACCGGCGCGGATCAGCTCGACCGCTCGCGAGACCGCCGCCTCGTAGTGCTCGGGCGGCATCCCGCTCGAGACGTGGAAGCGTCCTGTCGGGGCCGGGTCCAGCAGCGGAAGCGGCGGCCCTGAGAGCTCCCCGAGCCGTGCTGCCAGACGCGTGAGCAGCTCCTCGCTGAGATCGTCGGGTTGGAGGAGCGCGGAGAGGGTGAGCCGCACGCGGCGCTTGCCGTCGTGCTGCTCGCGGGCGAGCGCCACTTCGGGGACCAGCAGGGAGGCGGGCTCAAAGCCATCCCAGGCCGGCGATGCGCCGCCGTCTGGAGCAAAGGCGAAGCCGCCGACGGCGACCGGCCCGCCGCCGCCCGCGGCGCCGGGGGAATCGGTCACGGCGCTCGCCGACAGCGAGCGCCAGCGATCGGAGAGCACCGCGAAGCGGTCGGGGCCGGAATCCTCGAGGCATGCGACCTGGCCGAGGCCGGCGAGCGCGGCGCCACCGCGGTCGGGCTGCTCGAACACGAACCACGGCTCGCCTTCGCGCCGCGAAGCGCACACGACGGCGGCCGGGTCCACGCTGTCGGGCAACGCACAGGTGATCGTCGCCAGCGTGGCCTCTCCTGAGCGACGCGCGCGGCGAAGCGCCAGCTCAAGCCGCGCTCGCAGGCGTTCGCGGTCGGACTCGGTGAGTGTGAACGGCGATCGCTCGCCGGTGCGCAGCGTCACTTCGCTAGCGGCCCCTGCTCACTATGTCTCTCCGCGACCGCGCGCTATCGCGATCTCGCCGGTGCGCATCATCTCGATCAGCCCGAACGGCCTGACCATGCTCTCGAACGCCTCGACCTTCTCGGTCGTGCCGGTGACCTCGACGATCACCGAGCGCTTGGTCACGTCCACGACCTTGCCGCGGAAGATCTCGGTGATCTGCATCAGCTCGCCGCGCTGGGCGCCGTCGGCGGAGATCTTGAACAGCGCGAGCTCGCGGGCTACGGTGTCGCTCGGCTCGAGGTCCCTGATCTTCAGGACGTTGACGAGCTTGTGCAGCTGCTTGGTGACCTGGTCGATCGGGTGGATCGCGCCGTCGACGGTGAGGGTGACGCGCGAGATGTGCTCGTCGTCGGTCGGGCCGACCGTGAGCGTGTCGATGTTAAAGCCGCGTCTGGCGAACAGGCCCGCGATGCGGGTGAGCACGCCGGACTTGTTCTCCACGAGGATCGACAGGACATGCTTGCGTCCCGAGCGCAGGTTGCCGGAGGCCTGCAGCTCCTCGAGGCTGAGTGGATCCTTCGTGGCGGGCTCACCCATCGAAGCCACCTCCGATCGAGCCTGTCCCCCGAAGGGTTGCCGTGCAAGGCGCGCTCATCCCACCATCTCCCTGGCGGCCTGCCCCGCTGGGATCATCGGATAGGTGTTCTCCTCGCGGGTGACGCGCACGTCCACGACGACGGGACCGTCGGTCTCGATCGCGCGCTTCATGTCCTCCACCAGCGTGGTCTTGTTCTCGAAGCGCATGCCGGTCGCGCCATAGGCCTCTGCGAGCTTGACGAAATCGGGGTAGTCGCCGGTCTCGACGTGGCTGTAGCGCCCGTCCCAGAACAGCTCCTGCCACTGGCGCACCATCCCGAGGTAGCCATTGTTCATGATGAACACCTTGATCGGGATTTTCTCCTGGGCGCAGGTGGCGAGCTCCTGGGCGTTCATCTGAACGGAGCCGTCACCCGCGATGCAGCACACGGTCTGATCGGGACAGCCCACCGCCGCGCCCATCGCGGCCGGCAGGCCGAAGCCCATCGTGCCGAGCCCGCCCGAGTTGATCCAGCGGCGCGGCTTGGGGAAGTCGTAGTATTGCGCCGCCCACATCTGGTGCTGGCCGACATCGCTGGTCACGATCGCCTCTCCCCCGGTCGCCTCGTGCAGCGCCTTGATCATGTACTGAGGCTTGATCTCGGTGTCTGGGGAGTCCTGGTAGGCGAGCGGGTACTGCTCGCGCCACCCTTCGATCTGCTTCCACCAGTCGCCCAGGCGCTCGGGATCGGCCCCGAGCGCACGGTACTCGACGAGCAGCTTGGCAAGCACATGCTTTGCGTCGCCGACGATCGGGATGTGGGCCGGCACGTTCTTCGATATCTCGGCGGGGTCCACGTCGATGTGGATGAACTTCGCGCGCGGGGCGAACTCGGAGAGCTTGCCCGTGATGCGGTCGTCGAAGCGGGCCCCGACGGCACAAATCAGATCCGCCTCGTCCATCGCGTAGTTGGCCGCGCGGGTGCCGTGCATCCCGAGCATCCCGAGCCACTGGGGATGCGGAGCCCCCTCACCCGTCCGGGCGGGGAAGGCGCCGAGGCCCATCAGCGTGCAGGTCACCGGGAAACGGTCGCTGGTAGCGAACTCGACAAGCTCCTCGGAGGCGTTCGCGCTCACCACTCCGCCGCCGGCGTAGATGACCGGGCGTCGCGCGGCGAGCAGCGCCTTGGCGGCCTGGCGAATCTGCTTCTGGTTGCCCTCGAGCGTCGGCTGATAGCCGGGCAGGCGCACGTCGGCGACCGGCTCATAGGGGATCTCGGCGCGCGAGAGGTCCTGGGGAATGTCCACCAGCACGGGGCCTGGCCGCCCGGAGCGGGCGAGAAAGAACGCCTCGTGGATCGCGCGCGGGATTTCCAGCGGGTCCTGGATCATGAAGGAGTGCTTGACGACCGGCATCGTGATGCCGATGGTGTCGGCCTCCTGGAAGCCGTCGGTGCCAAGCAGCTCAGTGCGCACCTGGCCGGTGATGAACACGACCGGCACGGAGTCCATCATCGCGTCGCAGATCGGGGTGATCAGGTTCGTGGCGCCGGGACCGCTGGTGGCGAACGCCACGCCGACCCTGCCAGTGGCCTTGGCGTAGCCCTCGGCCGCATGGCCTCCGCCCGCCTCATGGCGCACGAGGATGTGGCGGATGCCACCGTCGACGAAGGCGTCGTAGGTCGGGAGGTTGGCGCCGCCGGGCAGACCGAAGACGACGTCCACGCCCTCCGCCTTCAGGCATTCCATCACGGCATCTACTGCACGCATCGCACCGACCTCCTTCCTTCGTATAAGGGTTTGCAAGAGTGTGAGGGCGTCGGTGAGCCCTCACTTTCCTAAAGGCGAGTGTACCAGTGGGGTTTTCGCCCCATCCTCGAGTGCTCCTGCCGTGTTTCGGGCGCCCAGGCGTCTCTGAGGACCTGTCGGGACTGCTTGTGAAGGACCAGTCCAGGCCAGCTCAGGATGCGCCGATGGCGACCCCAATCGCGAGCGCAATCGCGCCCCCGACGGTGACCACCAGCAGTGAGGAGCGCATCGAGACGTGCAGGAAGCGGTTGCGGATCCAGGCGATCAGGAACAGCTCGACGGCCACGACGCTGCCGGCCACGATCAGGGCCTTGTGCACATCGTTGATCAGGAACGGGAGCGTGTGGAAGATCCCGCCGAGCGCCGTCATCCCACCTGTGATCGTGCCTCGCACCACGGCCGAGCCGCGGCCGGTCTGCTCACCTGTGTCAGACAGCGCCTCTGACCAGCCCATGCTGACCCCGGCGCCCAGCGCAGTCGAGAAGCCGACGACCAGCGCGGTGTGGGAGCTCGAGGCGATCGCCGCCGCGAAGATCGGGGCGAGCGAGGAGACGGTCCCGTCGATCAACCCGACGAGCGCCGGCTGCACCACCCGCAGCACGAACGAGCGCTCGTCCTCGAATCCCCAACGGCGGATCAGGCGGGCGAGCAGAGATGTGCTCGGTCGTGGGACGGTCTTTACGTTCGTGCTCATGGCTGCCTGGACAGCCTACGCAAAGGTCTCGCTTAGGCCGGCCTAAACCTTTGCGCGCGCGATGTCGCGCATCGCCGATTCCGAGGCGAGCACCTGCTCGGGGTATTCGAGCTCCTCGCCACAACGCGTGCACAGCGCGTCGTAGGCCTTGGTGACCCGCCCGCACTTCGGGCACTGGCGGCGAGGCTCGTCGCGCTCGTAACGGTAGGCGATCGCGGCCATCAGGCCGAAGATCGGCACGACAGCCGAGACCAGGAACCACAGCAGGAACGAGCTGCCCTTGATGCGACCGACGATCCCGCCGGCGAGCCCGAAGCAGACGGCTATGACTATGTAGGCCATCTGCGCAGATCCTGGCAGGGCATGACAGGCCCGACCGCTAGAACAGGACGCGCAACGCCCAGATGACGGCGACGACCGCCAGGATCACGACCGCGAAGCCAGCGACCGCGACCGCGACGCCGATCAGGACGTGCAGCAGGAAGTAGCCCACCACCAGCAGCACGAGGACCGCGACGATCGTCCGTCCGATCGAACCCGCGGTGGAGCTATCGGGTGTTGAGGGCTGGCTCATAGATAGAGCGTACCTCAAAGGGGCGCGCGGCCGGGCAGGCTCGGAAACCCTCCCCGGCCGCGCCCCAGTCACCGCGAGGAGGGGACTCGTGGTGAGGCTTGGCCCTGTGTACCATCCGTGGTTTCTAGGACACCCGCGGCACTTTCCCCGAGCAGGGCGCCAGCGGACGATCTAGGCCGTGGGAGCGCCCGACGCTGGTGAGGCGATAGCGCCGGATGCGAACCCCTTGGCCCGGAACGTCTGCAGCGTCCTCCGGCAGCAGCAGAAACCGCCGGGGGGGTGTTGCCATTGAGCTTGAGATAGGCCTGTTCATGACGCACATACTGGCGATCGCAGGCCCGTTTGCGTTTGGCCTACCGTCCAAAATGTTCGTAGCACAGGTGTTCTAAGTGCCGAAATCCGCCTCAAATGCCGAGCTGCTGGTTGACGAGCCGGGTGACCTCGCCGCCGTCGGCGCGGCCCTTGGTCTCGCGCATCACATAGCCGACGATCGGGCCGATCGCCTTCGGGTTGCCACCCTTCACCCGCTCGGCGGCGTCGGCGTTGGCGGCCAGCGCCGCCGCCACGACGGCGCCCAGGTCCTCCTCGTCCTCGAGCGCCGCCAGCCCCTCAGCCTGCACGATCGCCTCGGGGTCCCCCCCATCGGCCACGAGCCTGTCGAGCACCTGCCGGGCGGCGCCGACGCTGATGCGCTTGGCGGCGGCCAGCCCGCACAGCGCTGCCAGCGCGGCGGGCGTGACGCGCGAGTCGGCAGGGCTCTCGCCGTCGTCCAGGCGGGCCGTCAGGTCCACGGTGATCCAGTTGGCGAGCGCCTGGGCGGCGGGCGGCGGATCGACCTGGGCGGCGAGCGCCTGCTCGAAGTAGTCGCCGAGCTCGGCGCTGAACGCGAGCTGGCGGGCGCTGTCGCGGCTCAGCCCGACGGTCTGCTCGAAGCGCTCGGCGCGTGCCGCAGGCAGCTCGGGCATCGCGGCGCGAGCGCTGTCGAGCATCTGCTGATCGACCGCCACCGGCACGAGGTCGGGCTCGGGGAAGTAGCGGTAGTCATGGGCCTCCTCCTTGGAGCGCAGCGAGGTGATCCGGCCCGAGGCTGGGTCGTAGTGCAGCGTCTCCTGCGCGACCCTGCCGCCATCCTCGAGGATCGCTTCCTGGCGGGCGATCTCCGCGCGGATGCCCCGTTCGATGAACCTGAACGAGTTCATGTTCTTCAGCTCGGTCTTCGTGCCAAGCTCGCCGCTGTTACCGGTCCCGCCCACCCGCAGGGAGATGTTGGCGTCGCAGCGCAGCGAGCCCTCCTCCATGTTCACGTCTGAGACGCCGAGCTGGCGCATGGTGGTGCGCAGCAGCCGCAGCCACTCCCCCGCCTGCTCGGCGGAGCGCAGGTCCGGCTCGGTGACGATCTCCGCGAGCGGGGTGCCACCGCGGTTGAAGTCCACGATGCTCGCGTCGGAGGCGTGGATGCGTCCGCTCGAGCCGACGTGCACGAGCTTGGCGGCGTCCTCCTCGAGATGGACACGGTGGATGCGCACCTCGGCGAGCTGGCCGCCGAGGCACAGGGGCTCGTCGAACTGGGAGATCTGGTAGCCCTTGGGCAGGTCGGGATAGAAGTAGTTCTTGCGATGGAAGATCGAGCGGGGCGCCAGCTGGGAGCCGACCGCCATCCCGATCATCAGGCCGAAGTGGACCGCTCTGGCGTTGGCCACCGGCAGCGCGCCCGGCAAGCCCAGGCACACCGGACAGGTGCGGGTGTTCGGCGGCTCGCCGAAGGACAGCTCGCAACCGCAGAACATCTTCGTGCGGGTCGCAAGCTGGATGTGGATCTCAAGGCCGATGACCGGCTCAAAGTCGCTCACGTGCGCCTCTCCTGCGTGCACCGGTCGGCGATCGCTGCCGGCGAGCTCATGCGCGGGCGGGGGTCGAATCGAAGCCGATCGCCCGCTCGAGCGCGTGGGCGGCGTCGAGCAGGCGGTTCTCGCTGAAGGCGGGGCCGGCGAGCTGCAGGCCGACCGGCAGCCCGCGGGCGTCTGATCGAGCCCCCCGCGGCTCGACCTCGCCGCCGCTCAGCCCGCAGGGGATCGAGATCGCAGGGATCCCGGCGAGCGACATCGGCACGGTGCAGAAGTCGTTGAGGTACATCGCGAGCGGATCGGCGGTCTTGGCGCCCAGCTCGAATGCGACCGTCGGGCTGGTGGGCGTGACGATGAAGTCCACGCGCTCGAACACGGCGCGGAAGTCCTCGACGATCTTCGTGCGCACCCGCTGGGCGCGACCGTAGAAAGCGTCGTAGTAGCCCGAGGAGAGCGCATAGGTGCCGAGCATGATCCGCCGCTTGACCTCCGCTCCGAAGCCGTCGTGGCGGGTGCGCGTGTACATGCCCGACAACTCAGCGGCGTCCTCGGCGCGCAGCCCGTAGCGGACGCAGTCGAAGCGCGCGAGGTTCGAGGAGGCCTCGGCTGGCGCGAGCACGTAGTAGGCCGACAGCGCGTGGGGAGCGTGCGGGAGGCGCACCTGCTCGATGCTGGCCCCAAGCCGCTCGGCCTGCTCCAGGGCCGCCTTGAAAACGTCGAGCACGCCTGGATCGATGCCCTCCCCCGTCAGCTCCTCGGGAACCCCGAGCCGCACGCCTTCAAGGCTCTCGGCG
>DATHPT010000261.1:0-8828 GCA_035483615.1 Solirubrobacteraceae bacterium
CGAGGCTCGGCGAGCAGGTAGAAAAGGCCGCCGCCCGTGCCCGCAAGACGAGCGAAAAGGAACTGAAGGCCGACGCCAAGCAGCTTGACTCCGAGCTTGGGAGCGCCGCGAAGGATCTTGCCTAGAGCTTTCGGGGGCTCGTCATACACTCTCGGAATGGGAGCGGCGAGCATCGGGTCGGTGGCGCCGGACGTCGGGTCGGACGGCGGCGCGGTCGCCGAGGTGATCCGCACCGTCGGCCTGACCAAGGTGTACGCAGGTACGGACTTCGCGGCGGTGGACGGTCTCGATCTGACGGTGCGGGCGGGGGAGATCTTCGGTCTGCTCGGCCCCAACGGTGCGGGTAAGACGACGACCGCGGGAATGCTCACCACGCGGGTGGTCCCGACCTCGGGGGAGGCCTGGATCGGAAGCGTTGACGTGATCGTCCACCCTGCGCTTGCCAAGCAGCTGATCGGGATCGTCTCCCAACAGAACACGCTCGACCGTCAGCTGACGGTTTGGGAGAACCTGTACTTCCACGGGCGGCTGTTCGGGATCGACGCGCGCGCATCAGCACGTACAGCAGATGCGCTGCTCGAGCAGTTCCAGCTCGCAAAGTGGGCGAAGGCCTCTGTGTATGCGCTGTCGGGCGGCATGGCCCAGCGTCTGATGGTGGCGCGGGCGATCTTCCACCGACCGGCTGTCCTGTTCCTGGACGAGCCCACTGCCGGCCTTGATCCGCAGAGCCGTCTGGCGCTGTGGGAGATCCTCGGGGAGCTCAACAGCGAGGGTCAGACGATCCTGCTTACCACTCACTACATGGAGGAGGCCGACCAGCTGTGCGGGCGTGTGGCGATCATGGACCACGGCAAGATCCTCGCGCTGGACACGCCGGCGGCTTTGAAGCAGTCGGTCGGGGCCGACACGATCGTCACCGTACGAGCCAGCGGCGACATGCAGGCGCTCGGGGAGCGCCTGACCGCTGAGATCGAGGGGACGACCCGTGCACGCACGGTCGACGGCGGGGTGGAGTTGCACGTGACGGGTGCGAAGCGGCTCGTCCCACGGGTGGTCAGCGTTGCAGAGCAGGCCGGCTATGAGGTGGCCGATCTGTCGGTGGCCGAGCCGAGCCTCGAGACGGTGTTCATCAACCTGACCGGCAAGGAGCTGCGGGACTAGTGGCTTCCACCGCCTCCACCTCCACCCCCGTCGAGCCGCGTCCTGTGTCCACCTCGCAGCGCGAGTTTGCGCTGACGCCGGCGCGCTCTGCGCTGGCGGCGAGTCGCACGGCGCTGGGCGCGCTGATCCTGCGCGATCTGGTCGTGCTGCGCAAGAACTTCATCGAGTTCGTGGTGCGCACCGTGATCCAGCCGTTCCTGCTGGTGTTCGTGTTCATATACGTGTTCCCCACGATCGGCCAGGGCGTCGGTGGCGGCGGCGGCAAGGCCGCTGAGTCGGCGTTCGCGACCGTGCTCGTGCCGGGAGTGGTGGCGATCTCGATCATGTTCCAGGGCATCCAGGCGGTTGCGATGCAGCTGTCCGCCGAGTTCGGCTACACGCGCGAGATCGAGGATCGCGTACAGGCGCCGTGCCCGATCTGGCTGGTGGCGCTCTCGAAGGTCCTCTCCGGCGCGGTGCAGGGGGTGCTTGCCGCGGTAATCGTGTTCCCGATCGCGGCGGTGGTGCACGCAAAAGGGGTACACGCCCACCTGACGGTGCACTGGCCGATCGTGCTGACGCTGATACCGCTCTCCTGCGTGGCGATGACCTCACTGGGGCTGATGCTGGGGACCCTGTTCGAGCCGCGCAACATCGGTCTCATGTTCGGCTTCGTGGTGCTGCCGTTGACATTCCTAGGCGGCACCTACTATCAGTGGACGAAGCTGGCCCCCGTCCAGCTCGACGGATTTCACTGGCTGCAGACGCTGGTGCTCGTCAACCCGCTGATCTATGTCGCCGAGGGCATGAGGGCCGCGCTGACAGAAGCCCAGCACATGCCTCTGTACGTGATCTATCCCGTGCTGGTCGGCTTCTGCGCTCTGTTCCTGACCCTGGGCCTGCGCAGCTTCCGCAAACGCGTGCTTGTATAGCCAGACAGGTGTTACAGATGACAGGTGGTTACAGATGAGCGTGATCGAGATCACCCACTTCACAGACCCTGGCTGTCCATGGGCCTACTCAGCAAGCCCGGCGCTGGCCGTGTTGCGCTGGCGCTACGGAGCGCAATTGCGCTGGCGGCTCGTCACGATCGGCCTGACCGAGTCGGCCGATCAGTACGTCTCACGCGGCTACACGCCGGTGCGGGCCGCTCACGGGTACATGAGCTATCGCCGCTTCGGGATGCCGTTCGCGACCGCCCCGCGCGCAAGGATCGCCGGCACCGCGCGCGCCTGCCGCGCGATCGTGGCCACCCGCCTGCTCGACCCCGAGCGCGAATACGCCGTGTTCAGGGCGCTGCAGTTCGGCTGGTTCACGAGCACGCTCGTGCTCGACGACCACGCCGACATTGCAACCGCGCTCGCCCAGCTCCCCGGATTGGACGCGGCGGCGATCATGGGGGCGCTGGACGAGGAGTCTGTGACCTCCGCCTATGAGGCCGACAGGGCGCTGGCGCGCACAGCGGCCGGCGGGCCGACGGAGTTTCAGGGCAAGTCAGCCACGAGCGACGGTCCGGTGCGCTACACCGCGCCCTCACTGATCCTGAGCCGGGGCGAGCGCAGGCTCGAGGCCGGAGGCTTTCAGCCGGTGGAGGCCTATGACTTGGCCATCGCCAACCTCGACACCACCCTCGAGCGCGAGCCCCCGCCCGAGAGCCCCCTGAGCGCGCTGCAGCGCTTTCCCGAAGGTTTGGTCACGCAGGAGGTGGCGGCGATCATGACCCACGGAAACAACGCGCCCGACAGACCTGCCGCCGAGCGCGCGCTCATCGAGCTCGTGGGGGAGGGCAGCGCTCGCCGAGTGGCGCTCGGCGACGACGCCCTCTGGCTCGTTGCCCAGTAGCCCTCGCCGAGTGGCGCTCGTGTCACGGGTGGACGGGTTGACTACGGAGAGGCACCTGGGGGCGAAAGGTTCACAGATACGAGCGGTTCGCTTGGGTGGGAAGGGTCGCTGAGGCGCGGGGGTATCCGGACGAAAGAGGTTGGTCGAGGCGAAAGGTTTCGCTGCACAGCAGGCAGGCGGCCCAGGGAGGTAGCCTCCGTGAGGACATGTCGATCACGGTCACACTCCCCGATGGCAAGGCGCTCGAGCTCCCCGACGGCGCCACCGGCGCCGATGCGGCAGCCGCGATCGGGCCCGGCCTCGCAAAGGCGGCGCTGGCAGTCGAGTTGAGGGGGCTCGATGTCGAGAGCCAACCATCCCCAGCGTCTGAGATCCGCGACCTGGCCAGGCCGCTGCCGGATGGTGCTCAGATCGCGATCGTGACTGTCAAGAGCGGCGAGCAGTCGCTGGGGCTGGTCCGCCACGACGCCGCCCACGTGCTCGCAAGCGCGGTAATGGAGCTGTGGCCAGGGGTGAAGATCTCGATCGGCCCCGCGATCGAGAACGGCTTCTATTACGACTTCGAGTTTCCTGAGGACGTCTCCATCTCCGACGCCGACTTTCCCGCGATCGAGCAGCGTATGGCCGAGCACGTGAAGGCAGCCGAGGAGTTCCTGCGCGAGGACGTCCCCGTGCAAGCAGCGCGAGCGCGCTTCGTGGCCGAGCGTCAGGACTACAAGGTCGAGCTGATCGACGACCTCCTCGCAGGCGCTCCCGCGGGCAAACCTCTTGAAACGGTGTCCCTGTACACCAACGGACCGTTCACCGACCTCTGCCGAGGCCCCCACGCGCCCACCACCAAGACGGTTGGGGCCTTCAGGTTGCAGTCGGTCGCAGGCGCCTACTGGCGAGGAGACTCCAAACGCACGATGCTGACCCGCATCTACGGGACCGCCTTTCACACCAAAGCGCAGCTCGAGGAACATCTCAAGCGCCTCGAGCAGGCAGCCCAGCGCGATCACCGCAAGCTCGGACGCGAGCTCGGGCTGTTTCACTTCTCCGATGTCTCACCCGGCGCCGCCTTCTGGCTGCCGGCGGGCACCAGCATGTACAACGCGCTCTTGGGCCTCTCCCGCGAGATGGGCTCAGAGCGCGGCTACAGCGAGGTGAAGACACCCCTGATCTACGACGCCGAGCTGTGGAAGACCTCCGGGCACTGGGGCAAGTACCGGGAGAACATGTTCACCGTGCAGGTCGAGGAGCGTGAGATGGGGGTCAAGCCGATGAACTGCCCCGGCCACGCCCACCTGTTCTCAAGCAGCAGGCACTCCTACCGGGAGCTGCCGGTGCGCTACTCAGAGCCGGGGCTGCTGCACCGCAACGAGGCCTCCGGGGTGCTGCACGGCCTGCTGCGGGTGCGCCATTTCGCCCAGGACGACGCTCACATCTTCTGCACCGAGGAGCAGGTCCAGAAAGAGGTGACCGGCTGCCTGGAGTTCGCGTTCGCCACCTACCGCCTGTTCGACTTCGACGTGCGCCTGGAGCTCTCCACGCGCCCCGAGCAACGGGTCGGTACGGATGAGATGTGGGACCGAGCCGAGCAGAAGCTCGCAAGCGCACTCGAGGCACAGGGGCTCGCCTACGAGCTGAACCCCGGCGACGGAGCGTTCTACGGCCCCAAGATCGACATGCACATGACCGACTCGCTGGGACGCTCCTGGCAGCTCGGCACGGTGCAGCTCGACTACTCGATGCCCGAGCGCTTCGAGCTGACCTACACCGGCGCCGACAACGCCGAGCACCGTCCCGTGATGATCCACCGTGCCCTGTTCGGCTCTTACGAGCGCTTCATCGGGATCATGATTGAGCACTACGGAGGCGAGTTCCCGCTGTGGCTGGCACCGGTACAGGCGATCGTCCTGCCGATCTCCGACCGTCTCAACGACTACGGGGCGAGCGTGAAGGAGCGCCTGCGCGCGGCCGGCCTGCGCGCCGAGCTCGACGATCGCGGCGAGTCGGTGGGACGCAAGATCCGCGAGGCCGAGCTGCGCAAGATCCCGAACATGTTGATCGTCGGTGACCGCGAGGCCGAGGAGGAAGCTGTCTCGCTACGGGAGCACGGCGAGGGCGATCGCGGAAGCGTGCCCCTCACAGAGCTGATCGACCGGCTGTCCAGCGAGACCCAGACGCGTCGAGAGCGCGAGCGGGTAGGTTAGGAACATGTTTGCGCCACGTTGGGAAAAACCCTTGTGCGCCGGTCGGGGACCGCTATACTCGGCCGCCTTGAAGCTCGGCATCCATTCACGGCGCAGCGCCTAGTCTCGACTTGACGCGCACCCCCACAAGCTAGTGGCCGTTCCGCGCAGGTTCGACCGCAGACCTCCCGAGCGGGACCTCACGAGGATCAACGAGCGCATCCGGGTGCCGGAGGTGCGAGTGATCGACGACGAGGGCAACCAGGTCGGGATGATGAAGACGCCCGACGCGGTGCGCTTCGCCCAGGAACGAGACCTCGATCTGGTGGAGGTCGCCCCCGAGGCCAAACCGCCGGTGTGCCGGGTCCTTGACTACTCGAAGTACAAGTACGAGCAGGCCCAGAAGCTCAAGCAGGCGCGCAAGCACCAGCAGCAGATCACGATCCGCGAGATCAAGTTCCGCCCGAAGATCGCCCAGCACGACTACGACACCAAGAAGCACCACGTCGAACGCTTCCTGCGCCACAAGGACAAGGTCAAGATCACGATCATGTTCCGCGGCCGCGAGGTCACCCATCCCGAGCGCGGGGTCGCGATCCTCGATCGCCTCGCCGAGGAGCTTGCCGAGCTGGGTGTGGTCGAGCAGCGTCCCACCCAGGACGGGCGCAACATGACGATGATGCTCGGGCCCTCCAAGGCGGTGCTCGCCGGCAAGGCCGACGGAGCGGACGGCTCCATCGAGGCTCCCGACGGCGAGGTCTCCTCCAATGGGGTGGCCGAGACACCCCACGCAGCCTCCGACGGCACCGGCGATACCGCTGCGATTGTGGAGATGGCCTCTGACGACGCCGGCGATACCGCTGCGATTGTGGAGATGGCCTCTGACGACGCCGGCGAGAGCGCTGCAGCTGTGGAGGCGGCCTCCGACGGGACCGCCGAGACGGCTGCTGTAGAGGTCTCGCCCAACGGCGCCGAGCCGGCCCCGGACCGCCAGGACGGCGAGTCCGAGGACGTCGTGTCATAATCATCGGCTCGCTATGCCCAAGATGAAGACCCACAGCGGCGCAAAGAAGCGCTTTAAGGTGACCGGCTCCGGCAAGGTGCGGGCCAGGCACTCCTACTCGAGCCACATCCTCGAGAAGAAGTCCCCCAAGCGCAAGCGCACCCTGGCCAAACCCGTGATCCTGTCCGATCACGACACCCCGCGGGTGAAGAAGCTGCTGGGAGTGGGCAAATGACACGCGTAAAGCGGTCCGTGGCCGCCCGCAAGAAGCGCAAGGCCACACTCGAGCTGACAAAGGGCTTCCGCGGCGAGGCGCACTCCAACTACAGACGCGCCAAGGAGGCGCTGATGAAGGCGGACGCCTACGCCTACAGGGACAGGCGCAACCGCAAGCGCGACTTCCGCAGGCTGTGGATCACCCGCATCAACGCCGCCGCCCGCCAGAACGGCATGAGCTATTCGCAGCTGATGCACGGTCTCACGCTCGCGGGCGTGGAGCTCGACCGCAAGGTGCTGGCCGATATCGCCGTGCGCGACGCTGAGACTTTCCGACGTTTCGTGGACACCGCCCGCGAGGCGTCGGCTGCCTGAACCCAGGCAACTGGCACTGTGACCTCTCGGGCGCTGCTCCTTCGGGACCGGCGCCTTTTTTTTACCCATGATCGCAATCACATCAACACACAACCCCCGTTTGAAGGAGCTGCGCAAGCTGGCGCGCCGTCGCGAGCGCGATCGTCGCGGACTATTTCTCGCCGAGGGTGAGGACCTGGTCGCGGCTGCGATCGCGGCGGGCAGACCCGCGCTCGAGGGCTACCGGATGGCCGGCACGGCAATCGGTGGGGCAGGCTTCAATGACGTCGATCCGGATGTGCTTGCAAGCGTGTCCACGCTCGGGTCGGGCGCCCGCGCGATCGGCGTGTACGAGCAGCGCTGGGCCGGCCCCGTTGGGCCACTGTGCGTGTACCTGTACGGAGTCGGCGATCCCGGCAACATCGGCACCGTGATCCGCAGCGCGCTCGCATTCGGCGCCTCCTGCGTGGCGCTCGGGCCGGGCTGCGCCGACCCGCACTCCCCCAAGGCGGTGCGGGCCAGCATGGGCGCGATCTTCGCTGTGAGCCTCGCACGCGTCGGCGACGTGAGCGAGCTGCCGGGCGAGCACTGCGCACTCGTGGCGGGCGCAGGCAAGCCGATCCGGCAGGTCGCAGTCAGCACCGCAGGGGCACAGGCGCCAGCCAAAGCGAGACCGTCCGCGATCACGCTGCTCGTGGGCGCTGAGCGCGAGGGGCTGCCCGAGGAGCTGGTAGCCGCCTGTGAGCACGTGGCCCACATCCCGATCCACTCGGACTCCCTCAACGCGGCGATGGCCGCCACGGTGGCTCTCTACGAGATGACACGTGGCTCGACTAGGGTCCCCACGTCATGATCGAGCGGATCGAACAGCTGCGGGAGCAGGCCCAGGCGGAGATCGCCAACGCCACCACCAGCGAGGCGGTGGAGGAGCTGCGGGTGCGCTATCTCGGACGCAAGGCCGAGCTGCCGCAGATGCTGCGCGGTGTGGCCACGCTCGAGCCCCAGCAGCGGGGCTTGGTCGGCAAAGCCGCAAACGACGCCCGCCGCGCCCTGGAGGAGCTGATCCAGGCACGCGCTGCGCTGCTCGACGCCGGTGAGCTCGACGAGCGTCTGCGGGCCGACACACTCGACGTGACGCTCCCCGGAACCCCGCCCCAGCTCGTCGGGAGGCTGCACGTGCTGAGCGCCACCATGCGCGAACTGGAAGACATATTCCTGGGACTCGGTTTCACCGTGCTCGAGGGCCAGGAGGTGGAGACAGTGCACTACAACTTCGACGCGCTCAACCACTCGCCGACCCATCCCGCGCGAGCACGCACCGACACCTTCTATGTGCGCCGCCCCGGCGCGCCGGAGGGCGGGACGCACGAGAGCGCCGGGACGCCGGAGGGCGGGACGCACGAGAGCGCCGGGACGCGCCTCGGCGAGCCCGAGGACCTGGTGCTGCGCACCCACACCTCGCCCATGCAGATTCGGGCGATGGAGGCCCATCCGCCACCGCTCTACGTGGTGATCCCCGGACGGGTGTACCGGCCCGACAGCGACGCCACCCACACGCCCCAGTTCCACCAGGTCGAGGGACTGGCGGTCGACGAGGACATCACCCTTGCCGACCTCAAGGGCACGCTGCTCGCGTTCGCACGGACGGTGTTCGGCGATGAGCGCGACGTGCGCCTGCGGCCGCACTTCTTCCCGTTCACCGAGCCGAGCGTTGAGGTGGACGTCTCCTGCTTTCACTGCTCCGGCAAGGGCTTCATGGGCGACGGCTCGCGCTGTCCCCTGTGCAAGGGCGAGGGCTGGCTGGAGGTGCTGGGCGCCGGCGAGGTCGATCCGAACGTCTACTCCCACGTGCCCACCAGCGAGCGCAACGCCCCCGGCTATGACCCCGAGAAGGTGCAGGGCTACGCCTGGGGCATGGGGGTCGAGCGGATCGCGATGCTCAAGCACGGCATCCCCGACCTGCGGCTCTATTACGAAAACGACATTCGCTTCCTGGAGCAGTTCGGATGAAGGCGCCACTGAACTGGCTGCGGGAATACTGCGACCCCGAGCTCGACACCGCCGCGATCGAGGAGCGGCTGACGATGACCGGCACCAAG
>DATHPT010000262.1:0-2759 GCA_035483615.1 Solirubrobacteraceae bacterium
AGCCTGTACCGCCGAGCGTGACCCCCTGGTAGAGCGTGACGTCATTGCCGATCTGTGCGGTCTCGCCGATCACCACGCCCGAGCCGTGGTCGATGAACAGACCCTCGCCGATGCCGGCGGCCGGATGAATCTCGATCCCGGTCAATGCCCGCGAGACGAGCGCGATGGCGCGCGGGAGCAGCGGAACCTCGGCGGCGTGCAACGCGTGGGCGACCCGATGAGCGAGCAAGGCCTGGATACCCGGCCAGGTGGCCACGATCTCGAGCGTCTGCACCCCGCACGCGGCGGGGTCGCGGTCGCGCGCGACTGTCACGTCACGGCGGAGCTCCCTTGCGATCCGCGCGAGCGTCCCGATTCCGAGCATGGGGAAAGCGTAGCGTCCGCCCGCACCCGCACCCGCCCGTTCGCGCCGGCGTCAGCACCCCCACCCGTACCAGGACTTATCTCGATGGGACCCCTATAGCGCCCAGATTGCGGTCATCATCCAGATTACGGTCGTCATTTGAGGCCCTATTGCACGCCAAATTCCTAAAGGCGTCTCCTGACGAGGCGGCGTGCCGGTCCATCTTTCCTCAAGCGGGCGCGAAGAATGCCTGCGAGACATAGCGCTCACCGGAGTCGGGCATGATCGTCACGATCCGCTTGCCCTTGCACTCTGGGCGCGCGGCGACCTGTAGGCTCGCCCATAGGGCTGCCCCGCAGGAGATCCCGGCGAGAAGACCCTCGCGCCGCGCACACGTCCACGCCGTCTTTATCGCGTCGTCGTCGGAGACGGGAATCACCTCGTCGATCAGCTCCCGGTTCAAGACCGGTGGGACGAACCCCGCGCCGATGCCCTGAATCCGGTGGGGACCGGCGCTCTCCCCCGATAGGACGGCTGAGCCGAGTGGCTCCACGGCGACTATCCGCAGCTTGGGGTTGCGCTCACGCAGGTACTCCCCCACGCCGGTGATGGTGCCGCCGGTGCCGACGCCGGCGACGAGCACATCCACGCGTCCGTCGAGTGCGCGCTCTATCTCGGGGCCGGTGGCACGGCGGTGGGCCTCCGGGTTGGCAGGGTTGGAGAACTGGTCGGGGAGGAACACGTCGGCGTCGCGTGCCATCTCCCGCGCCGCCTGTACGGCCTCCCCCATTCCACCCAAGGACTCGGTTATCTGCACGCTCGCCCCATACAGCTTTAGGAGGATCTCGCGCTCGCGGCTCATTCCCTGGGGGAGCGTCAGCACGAGCGCATAGCCCTTGGCGGCACACACAAAAGCAAGCGCGATCCCGGTATTGCCGCTCGTGGCCTCCACCACTGTGGTGCGTCCCGGCTCTATCCGCCCTTCGGCCTCGGCCGCCTCGATCATCGCAACGCCGATCCGATCCTTGACGCTACCGCCGGGATTGAAGGCCTCGAGCTTGGCATACAGCTCCACGCCGCCGGCCTCGGCCGGAGTCCCTCCAAGCATCCGCGTCAACTGCACGAGTGGCGTTTCGCCCACCAGCTCGGCAATGTTGATCGGAATTGACGGCATAGCGCACGACAATAGTCGCAGGCACGGGCCGATGCTCAGATGTGGTACATGCTGGCGCCCGACTCGCGCGCCTCGCGCTCGACGACGTCGGCGATGGTCGTCTGCTCGAGCACGTCGCGAGCGGCCTTCGAGGCGTCGGCGAAGACGCCCTCGGCGTCGCGCCCGAGCGGGCCGTCGAGAAGCTCCACGACCTCGAGCACTGTGATCTCCGAGGGGTCGCGGGCAAAGCGGTAGCCCCCCTTTACGCCGCGTTGCGAGCTCACGACGCCGGCGCGGCGAAGTACGGCAAAGAGCTGCTCCAGGAATTGCACCGGCATCTCACGTCGGCGGGCGAGCTCGCCGATCGGCACAGGGTCGGCGCCGTTCGAGCGGCCGAGCTCGGCCAGCGCAGCAACTGCATAGGGAGACTTGCTGGTGATTGAGATCATCGCGCAAGCGCGATGCTACGCAACCCGGCGGTAGGGCGGCTGCTCGGCGAGCCAGAGCAGGACCCAGCGAGCGAAGCGTGCTTGAGAGAGAGGCGAGAGAGGACGTAGCATGGTGCGGGCCGGCAAGCTTTCTACAGCCAGCCGCGCTCGGTTGCGATCAGGACCGCCTGCGCACGGTCGACGGCGCCGAGCTTGCCGTAGATGTTGTGCAGGTGGGTGCGCACCGTGCTCGTCGAGAGCGTCAGCTCGTGCGCGATCTGCTTGTAGACCTTGCCTTCGGCGAGACGCTGAAGCACGCCCAGCTCGCGTGCGGACAGCGGGCAGGGATCGACCATGCGCTGGCGTTGCCCGCCCGAGCTCGGCAGCTCATACATGACGCGGCGCAGTTCCTCGGGGCCGAGCCCAAGCGTGCGAGCGCATGCAAGCATCTCTCCGGGCGCCACCGGAGAGCCGTGGGCATAGTGGGCGAGCATGTCGGCAAGACGCACGAACGCGGCCTCGCCGCCGGCGTCGGGGTTGTGGTGGCGCTCGATCACCGTGGCGATCGCCGGGGGCAGACCCCAGCGGCGGGCGAGCACGCCGCCCACGAGCGCGTGGTCGACGCCGAGCTCGCGCCGTTCCTGGTGAATGCGCTTCTCGGGAGTCTGGCCGTCCTTTTTCACCTGGGCGATGTAACCCGGGTAGGCGTGCATGAGCACGAGCTTGCCGACATCGTGAAGGAGGCTTGTGACGGTGAGCCGGTCACGGTGCTCGTAGCCCACCTCGACGGCGAGCCGGTCGGCGGTGTGCTGGGTGGCGAGCGCGTGCAGGCGGA
>DATHPT010000263.1:0-5185 GCA_035483615.1 Solirubrobacteraceae bacterium
GCTTTCCAGTTCGGAGGTGTCATGGCTGGCCTGTTCGGTGCCCGTGCGCACGTCCACTGCGCGTGGCAGGACGACGCGCAAGCGGTCGCGCAGGTCGCCCGGTGTGACACCGGGCTTGCCGGCCACGTCGATCTGGTCGAAGGCGCCGCGCTCACCGACCACGCGCTGGGCCTCGGGCAGCGTGAGGACCGCGATGCCCGCACCGCCAAAGGACGCGCCGCCACCAAACTTGACGATGCCCACGATCGTGTAGCGCTTGGCCGACGCGGAGCCGCCCGCGACCAGCATCTGCCCGCCGACCTTCAGTTTGGCGCGCTCAGCGGTGGCTTCGTCGATCGCCAGTTCGTCCGGGCCCGAGGCGAAGCGGCCTTGAACCGGTGTGAACGAGTTGAAGCGCGCGGGCACCTCGGAGGCCACGAACGCGGGCGCCCCGCCCTTGGTCAGCCGTTTGCGGTTCACGTCGAGGAACGTGCCCGGCGAGAAGATCGAGCCGGAGGCCTGACTGACGCCCGCCGTGGCGCGCACACGCGTGAGCATCGTGTCGGTGATCGGCGTGGTTTCCGAGCCACTGTTGCGCCCAAGCACTTGCGTCGGCGTGATCACGACGTCGTGGCCGCGGTTGGCCGTCTGGAAGATGCCGGCGAAGGATTGGTTGATCGTGTCGGTGAGCACATAGGTGCCCGCCATCAAGGCCACGCCCAGCGCGACCGCGATCCCTGTGAGCAACACCCGCAGCTTGCGCTGCATGAAGCCTCTAAGGACCAGCGCGAGCATCAGCCGTGCGCCCGTGTCAAGAGAGTTGCGTGACCGGCGAGCATCAGCCGCGCCCCCACGCCAGGGGAGTTGCACGACCGGCGAGCGGGAGCATCAGTCGCGCCCCACGCCGGCGGGCTCGCGTGAGCAGCAGGCATCAGCCGACGGTCTTCATCAGGTCCAAGGCCTGCTCTGCGCTCGTCGCCTCCCCGTCGTGGGCGATGCGCCCGTCCACCAGCACCAGCAGACGGTCGGCAAATGACGCGGCGTGCGCGTCGTGGGTGACCATCACGACCGTCTGGGAGAAGTCGTCCACGGCATGGCGCAGCAGTCCCAACACGTCGTCGGAAGCCTTCGAGTCGAGGTTACCTGAGGGCTCATCGGCGAACACCACCGAGGGCCGCGACACGAGCGCGCGCGCTACAGCGACACGCTGCTGCTGGCCACCGGACAGCTCGGCCGGGCGATGGTGAAGACGGTCGCGAATGCCAACCGTGTCGATCAGCCGGTCAAGCCACTCGCGATCGGGCTTGCGCCCGGCGATCGACAGCGGCAGCAGGATGTTCTCTTCGGCGCTGAGCACCGGCAGAAGGTTGAATGTCTGGAAGATGAACCCGACCTGGTCGCGGCGCAACTGTGTGAGCTTGCGATCGTCAAGGTCGCCCAGCTCGACACCGTCGATCTCGACCGACCCCGAAGTCGGGCGGTCCAGCCCGGCGAGCGTGTGCATCAGCGTCGACTTGCCCGATCCTGACGGTCCCATGATCGCCGCGAAGCGACCGCTCGGGAAGCCCACGCTGACGTCCACAAGTGCATCCACAGCCGCCTCACCCTCGCCATAGCGGCGACTGACGTTGCGAGCCCGGACGATGTTGGGCGACCCGCCATCGATGTCCGCGGTGCTCATAGCGCGAGTGTAGTGGTCGCATGTGACACCCCGCGGACGTTCTCGCGATGGCCGGGAGGACAATTGGGTGCGCGGCGGTGCGCGGCATATGGGCATGGGCAGCCGAACACGGAGGGACGCCCGACCGGGGCTGTAGGATCGCCCGCCACCATGCACGAGACCTCTCCGACCGTCTTCCTGATCGCAAGGCCCTCGATCGACATCGAGGGGATGCGCGGCTACCTGCGGGACGTCGGCGGCGAGTCGTGGCTGGAGCGCCGTCTGGGGGAGGCCGACGGAACACCCAACGGCGGCGAGCTGATCGTGGAGTTCGGCGGGAGGGCGTGCTACCGCAGCTGGGAGCCGGGCCTGAATCCAAACGTCACCAAGGTGCGCACCGATCAGCGCGAGTACTTCGCCAACATCCTGCGCAGCGCCCACGGAAGCGTGATGGAGCACGCCAACTGGTCGTTCGCGCTGCGCAACGTCAGTCGGGTGTTCACCCACGAGCTCGTCCGCCACCGCGCCGGCTCCGCCTTCAGCCAGGAGAGCCTGCGCTACGTGCGGCTGACGGACATCGGCTTTCGTGTACCGCCGGCGCTGGAGCCGATCCGCGAGCAGGTGGTGAGCATCGTGGAGCAGCTGGAGGAGCTGCAGGTGAGCGCCGCGAATGAGCTGGGGATCGACCAGGAGGGCGTGCCTTTCCACGTCAAGAAGGAGGTCACCTCCGCGCTGCGCCGGCTGGCGCCGATCGGCCTGAGCACCGACATCATCTGGACGGCCAATGCCCGCACACTGCGCCATGTGATCGAGATGCGCACGGCCGAGGGCGCCGAGGAGGAGCTGCGACTCGTCTTCGATCGGGTCGCACACATCATGCAGACCGAGGCTCCAGGTCTCTTCCAGGACTTCTCGCGCCAGGACGACGGCGCATGGGTGCCTGAGCACCGCAAGGTCTGACGGTCGCAAGCGTCTTTTGCCTGTCGGCAGTGTGCTGCCGCCATAGGCCAGAGCGCTTCCGCAGGGGTTGCTGGGAGGCATAGCCGGACAGGAAGGCTGGCTCACAGGTCAGAGATTTCCTTCCCTTGGCCCAGGGGATAACGAGCTGGAGACATTTCTAGGCGAACGCGCGGACCACACCTGGACTCAAATATCGTCAAACAGTAGGATTCCGTTAGTTGGGCAACTCTACCTCGGTAACCTCGCAAGGAGGATCGTCAGACCAGAATGCCAACGAGACCTCACTCTTGCTCATGAGTGATGGATCCAGCATGGAACTCCGCGTTCGCCTGGGGAGAGGATTGCGGTCACGCCGTGGGGAAATGGAGACGGTGCTACTTGAGCGCCTTAATGCGGACGCCGATCCGACAGGCAGAGATACCGAGTACCGAGCTGGATTGCGTGCAGTCGTGTCAGCAGTCTTGGACTACGCGATCATGGCAATAGAGCACGACGACGAGTGGTTAGGGACCATTCCATCCGTGGCGATCCTACAGACTCGCCTTGCAGCCCAGCGTGGCCTGACTCTAGAGACGGTTTTGCTCGGCTATGTAACTGGTCACAGGTGCCTCTGTGGGTTTCTCATAGAGGAGGCCGACCAGTTGCCAGGTCAGGTGTTGCGCTGCGCGCTGGACATACAGGGCTTACTGCTAACGGAGCTTATGACTGCGGTCTCCTGCGAGTACAAGGCTGAGGTCGAGCAGTCATTGCGTACCGCCGATCATCGTCGGGCCGAGCGGGTGCGGAAGCTGCTTTCTCACGAGATGGTCGATGTGAGCGCATTTGACTATGAGTTTGCCGATGTGTGGCATGTCGGCGTTATAGCCTTGGGCTTGGGTGCCCGCACTATTTTTCGGGGTCTCACCGCCAGCTTTGATTGTCAATTTCTCTTCGCCCAGCATGGCGAGAAGACTGTTTGGGCGTGGCTCGGCAATCGCAGTAGACCGGTACTGGACGACGTGATATCCCGGCTGACAGCCCTTGAGGTCGACGGCACCTTGCTCGCTCTTGGCGAGCCCAGTCGGGGCCTACCTGGATGGCGTCTGACCCACCAGCAAGCACAAGCAGCGCTTCTGGTTGCGATACACAAGTCCCGAGGTATTACGTCCTATTCCGAGGTGATGTTGCTGGCAGCCGCTCTACAGGACGACACCCTCGCAAGGTCCTTGGAGGACGTTTATCTGGCGCCGCTCGCCGGACATAGAGCGGGCGAGACGGTTTTGGTTGACACGCTCCGTGCCTACTTCGCAGCACAGCGCAGCGTGGCAGGGACAGCTGCGAGCATGGGCCTGCAGCGACACACGGTCCAACGGCGCCTCCGAGCCATCGAGAAACGCCTTGAGCGCTTGCTTCACACGTGTGATGCAGAGTTGCAGTTGGCGCTTAGCCTACGAGACTTCCGCGCACTGTAGTGGCTGTGAGCGAACTGTTATGCACTCCACATTCGATGGTGATGGAAAGAGCCAACATGGCGCATTCTATTCGTCTAACAGACCCACATTGGGCGGTCAGCTCTGAACAAGTGGACCAGTTGCGCAACTAGAGTCCTGCCGGTTATGAGCACCACAGCCCAAACGTTGAGTGTTCGCAATATACGAAAAACTCACTATATGGGATTGCCTACATGGCCAACCCATATCGCCCTTGGACCTCTGTAACACCAAACGGGAGGTAGAAGGACCTATGTCTATCCGTAGCCAACTGGCGCCGTTCGCTCTGCCCGCAGGCGTACTCACGATGATGGCGGTTGGCCTGATAACCGTCGCACCCGCAAAGGCGGCGACATGGAAATGCACCGAATCTAGCCATTGCTATGCCCTCGCGGAATGGCATATGGCTGGTTGCTCGACAGAATGCATAGATGGAGGCGTTGCCGACATTACTTCGCAGTCGGCCAATGTACCTGGTTGGGAAAAAGGCGCATTCGTCACCAACGAGATGTGGGCATCCACAAACGGCGAAGGTTGGGTTGAGACAGGACAGGTCGCCGGCAACGGAATGGATTGCTGCTCGGAGCATCGATTCTTTGCGGCGGAGTCTACTAACAACTTAAATTACTACGAGTACGATCAGCCTGACTCTGTCCCTATAAATCAGTACCACAGTTACGTAATCCAAGATCTCAGCCACAACGGCGCATGGGGAATCTATTGGGGGTATGAAAACACCGAATGGACCCTCGCCCATGAATATGGCGGGTTTTGGCCCCATATAGACGAACTGGAAGCTGGTATGGAGGGTGCAACGAACTCTCAGCCAACGAATGAAGGCGATCAGGAGTTGGCTGGTGTCTGGGGTTCGCCCGAGGGTTGGCACCCGTGGGGAGGGGTCTACAAAGGGGTGACCTTCTCTGCCAGTCCAGCCACCTGTATCGCGCAAATGTCAGGTTCGTGGCCAGGTAACGCGACCTACCACACTCCCTGTTGATGCCCTACCAGCGACATCGCGAGAGAAAGGACCACCAGATGCTGAAAATCAGACCTATCCAAGCCTTGCTTGTCGTGGGAGCGCTTGCGGGCCTAGTAGCAGCCGGAGCACAATTCGCTG
>DATHPT010000264.1:0-5943 GCA_035483615.1 Solirubrobacteraceae bacterium
ATCCAACACACCGGGGTCAAGTCCCTCGTGCTCGCTGGCACGGCGCTCGCGGCAATCGCGATGTTCCTATTCACACGCCTGACGCCCGGCTCCAGCTACGCCAGCAATGTCCTTCCCGGCCTGCTTCTCCTCGGCCTCGGGATGGGATGCATCGTTGCGCCGGCGCTCTCGACGGCGACGCTGGGTGTGGACGAACGCGAGGCTGGGGTCGCCTCAGCGATGGTCAACACCTCCCAACAGGTCGGCGGCTCAGTCGGCACATCCCTACTGAGCACGATCTTCGCAAGCGCCGTCGCCGGCTACACGGCCGGTCACCTGCAAACCCCCGGCCTCGCTGATGCCGCGGCAGTTCACGGCTACACCACCGCGTTTTGGTGGGCGGTCGGAATCTTCGTCCTCGCGTTCGTTCTGGCGGTCGTGATCCTGCCCGGCCGGGCCAAGCCTCGCGTGCCCACCCTGAAGGCTGCGCTCGCCCGTAACGCGATCGGTAACTGCCACTACTCCGACGGTGCCAACGACGCCCGGCATGTGCTCGGCACCGCGACGAGCGCTGCGGGGCAATGAGCACCGTCCGCCTGGTCCAGCGCGACCCTCTCCGCGCAAAACAATCATCTGATCCCGGTGTAGATGACTCACCGGATCGGGGTCGACGATCGCGGGGTGCTCACACCGCCGGGCTTGTACGCGATCCGGATAAAGGGCCGGCTCGGAGCTACGGCCCTCTCCGCCTTTCCCTTAATGGTGTCGGAGTTGAAGGACGACGAGACGGTACTCACCGGCTCGCTGGAGGACCGGTCGGCATTGTTCGGCGTGCTTGCGCAGATCGAGGCGCTCGGCCTCGAGCTGCTCGAACTCAAACAAATAGACGAGGGGCCGTAGTCGCCTGGCGGTTGCTCTCCACGCGCATGAACGCTAGGTGAATCACCGGGATCTGGCGATGACGCCTCACTTGCGCCCTGGCGAGGATCCGGTTGCGAGCCATCGATCCGAGGAGAAGAGAGTTCCATGTCCGATACCCGCAATCATCGCGCCGACGTGCTCATCGTGGGAGGAGGCGCAGCAGGCGCCGTCCTCGCGTACCGCCTCACCGAGGACCCAAACCGCACCGTGCTGCTGCTCGAGGCCGGCAGGGCCTACGGAGTCGACGGCTACACCGACGACCTGAACGACCCAGGGCACGTGCCGGCCGCCGAGGAGCACGAGTGGGGCTACACCGCCCGCGGAGGCGCACTCCGCCCCGAGATGATCGCGGCCCGCGCAAAGGTCCTCGGAGGCTGCACGGCCCACAACGCCACAACCGCGATGCGGGCACGCCCGAGCGACATCCTCGACTGGCACCGCCACGGACTTGAGGACTGGGCCGTCGAGGATGTGATGGACACCTTCCGCACGTTGGAAAACACCCCGGACGGAGACGACGCCTACCACGGCCGCACTGGGCCGTTCCCAATTCGTCACCACCAGTACGAGACCGTCACCCCGTCGCTGCAGGGATTTATCGACGCCTGCGTCGAAGAGGGCTACCCGCGCGTCACGGACTTCAACGGACCGGAACCCGCCGGCGCCGGCGCGGACCCCGTCAACGTCGTCGACGGTGTGCGCCAGCACACCGGCCTGTGTTACCTCACCGAAGAGGTTCGCAACCGGCCGAACCTCAAGATCTCCGGCGATGTCATGGTCGACCGCGTCGCGTTTGAGCAGGGTCGCGCCGTCGGCGTCATCACTGACAAGGGCGTCACGATCCCTGCCGGCGAGGTGATCCTCTCGGCAGGCTCGTATGGCAGCGCTGCGATCCTCCTGCGCTCCGGGATCGGGCCAAGCGCCGATCTCGCTGAACTCGGCATCGAGCTCGTAGCCGACCTACCCGTTGGCCAGCACATGCAGGATCAACCGTTCTACTACAACGCGTACGCCCTCAAACGGGAGTACCTGCAAATGACCCCGAAGGTGGGCGCGCTGCTCTGGCTCGCCTCAAGCGAGGCCCACGAGGACCAACTCGACCTCCACATCACAGCGACACACCTCACCCCGCCCGAGTACAGCCCGACCGGCGGCGCCGTGACCCCCAGCATCGCGCTGGTCAAGCCCGACTCGCGCGGCACGCTCACGCTCCGCAGCACCGACCCGCACGAGCAGCCCAACATCGACTGCAACTTCCTCTTCGAGCCGAGAGACATGCGCCGCATGCTTGAGGGTGTCCGGCTGTCCCGCAAGATCGGGCGGCACCCTGCGATGGCGAAGTTCACCGAGCTCGAGATCCTCCCCGGGGACGACGTGGGGGACGACGCCCTCGAACAAGCTGTCGCGTCGAACCTGGAGTCCTACGGCCATCCTGTCTGCACCGCGCCGATGGGAGGCCCCGAGCACCCCTGGACCGTCGTCGACTCCCAGGGCGCCGTCAAAGGAGTCCCCGGCCTCCGCGTCGTCGACGCATCGATCATCCCTGTCGTTCCGTCGGTGGCGATCAGTCCCACGACCCTGATGGTCGCCGAACGGATCGCCAAGACCGCCTACCGAGGAAGCTAGATGCCCGGCCGGCTCTCCGGGAAGGTGTGCCTCCTCACCGGCACAGGCGGCACCATAGGTCGCGCGACCGCGCTCAGGTTCGCGCACGAGGGAGCGTCGATCGTCGGCTGCGACATCGCCGTCGAGCCGGCCGAGGAAACCCTCAGCGCCGTACGCGACACGGGCGGCGACATGGCGTCGCTGCAACCATGCCTGCTCGGCGAGCCCGACCACGCCGCGACACTCGTCGACTTCGCGCTCAGCCATTACGGGCGCATCGACGTGCTCTACAACCTCGCGGCCCGCGCCCACTTCCACCGTCTCGAGGACTTCACCGACCAAGAGTGGGCCGCCGCACAGAAAGACGAGATCGACGTCGTCTTCTACCTCACCCGAGCGGCATGGCCCCATCTGAAGGCCAGCCGCGGTGTCGTTGTGAACATGGCCTCGCTGAACGGCTCGCTCAGCTTCAAGCCGATCCAATCGCTCGCCCACACCACCAACAAGGCGGCGGTCATCGGGATGACGCGCCAGCTCGCGGCGGAAGGAAGCGAGCACGGCATCCGCGTCAACTCGATTTCTCCCGGTCTCATCGAAAGCAACGCGACCCAGGGCGAACGAGAGGACAACGACTGGAGCAGGACGATGCTCGACAGGACCCTTCTGGGCCGCTTCGGTAAGCCAGAGGATGTAGCGAGCGCAGCGCTTTTCCTTGCCTCCGACGAGAGCGCCTACGTCACGGGCATCGACCTCGTGGTCGACGGCGGGATGAAGGTCTGGTGAAGGCCGCAAGCGATCACCCCCATCACACCATCACAGGACAGCGTTATCTGCCGATCGCCGAGCACGGGATCATCGGCGACCTGCACACCGCTGCGCTGGTCGGCAGCGACGGGACGATCGACTGGTTTTCGCCGGGGCGGTTCGACGGGGCGAGCGTGTTCGGAGCGCTACTTGACCGCGCCCGTGGCGGCTTCTATCGGATCGCGCCGCTGGACTCGGGCGCTGCGACAAAGCAGCTCTACCTGCCCCAGACCAACGTCCTGATCACCCGCTTTCTCTCGCCCGAAGGCGTGGCGGAGGTCCAGGACTTCATGCCCGTGGGCGAGGGCCCACAGCGGTTGATCCGAAGCGTGCTCGGCGTGCGCGGTGCTCTACGCTTCCGGCTCGAAGTCGAGCCACGCTTCGGCTACGGCCTTCACGAGCCGGAGGTCGCGATCGAGAAGGACGGTGCGGTGTTCCGCGCCCACGGGGAGACGCTCGCGCTCGGGTCTCCGCTGGCGCTCACACCAACCCCATCGGGAGCCACTGCCGAGTTCGAAGTCGCGGCGGGACAGCGGCTCACGTTTGTCCTACAAGCCGGGGATCAACCGGCGCCGCTAACCGCGTCGGAAGCGGAGCGGCTGGGCGATGACACGGTGATGTTCTGGCGCCGGTGGCTGGCGCAGTCCTCATACCAAGGCCGGTGGCGAGAGATGGTGGAGCGCTCGGCGCTGACGCTCAAGCTGCTCTCCTACGAGCCGAGCGGCGCAATCATCGCCGCGCCAACGACCAGTCTCCCCGAGCGAATGGGCGGAACACGCAACTGGGACTACCGGTACGCGTGGCTGCGTGATTTCGCCTTCTCTATCTACGCACTATCCCGCCTCGGGTTCGTAGCGGAGGCGCTCGCCTTCAACAACTTCCGACGCAAGATCTCAAGCGCCGCTGCGGCACGAGACGGCGGCAGCCCACTCGATGTCATGTACCGTATCGACGGCAGCCGGTGTCTGACCGAGCGCGAGCTCGGGCACCTGGAGGGCTATCGCGCTTCACGTCCGGTCAGGATCGGCAATGACGCCGCCGGCCAACTGCAGCTCGACATCTACGGCGAGCTGTTCGACTCGATCTACCTCGCCGAGCGACAAGCGCTTCAGGGTCACGGCGAGCTCATCGGCTACGACGACTGGATGAACCTAACTCCGCTGATCGACTGGGTCTGCGAGCACTGGCAGGAACCGGACGACGGCATCTGGGAGACACGCGGTGGGCGCAAGCGCTTCACCCACTCGCGTCTGATGTGCTGGGTCGCGATCGACCGCGCGATGAGAATCGCGACCAACCGTGGCCTGCCCGCGGACCTCACCCGCTGGACCGACGCGCGCAACGACATCTTCGCCTGGATCATGACCCGTGGTTGGAGCGAGCGCCGCCACTCGTTCGTACAGGCCGAGGGCTCCGATGTGCTCGACGCGTCGCTACTGCTGATGCCCCTCGTTCACTTCATCGCTCCCACCGACCCGCGCTGGCTCTCCACGCTCGATGCGATCGGCAGGGAGCTGGTTTCCGACACCCTGGTTTATCGCTACGACCCCGTCGCAGCCCCCGACGGGCTCGACGGCGAGGAGGGGACGTTCTCGATGTGCAGCTTTTGGTACATCGAGTGCCTCGCGCGGGCCGGGTATCTCGAGGAGGCGCAGCTCGCATTCGAGAAGATGCTCACCTACGCCAACCACCTCGGCCTGTACTCAGAGCAGATCGGGGCCAGCGGCGAGCTACTAGGAAACTTTCCCCAGGCGTTCACCCACCTGGCGCTGATCAGCGCCGCGATCAGGCTAGACATGGAACTCCAAACGGAGCGCCCCTCCCAAGCCAAACCACACGCGACCTAGCCGCAGACCTCCCGTCACCCAAAGACTCCAAGCAAGAAAGGACATCATGGAGCAGCCATCTCACGGCGACGTTCGGCGCGGCTCGTTAAAGCTAGTCGCAGTCGCTCTCGGCGATGCTAGTTTCCGTCCAATGAGCCGAACGAACGACAACACTGAGATCACGGCCCTGCTAGCGGGCATCCCGCAGCGCGCAGACGCGCTGGGCCAACCGGCGGCCCCGGTCACACTTGCGTACTTCGCCGACCTGCAATGCCCTTACTGCCGGGACTTCTCGCTCGAGGTGCTGCCGTCGATCATCGAGCGGTGGGTACGTTCGGGCAAACTGCGTATCGAGTCTCACGCCCTGCAGGCGGCGACGCAGGATCCGGCGGTGTTCATGGCCCAGCAGGTCGCGGCGCTGGCGGCGGGCAGGCAGGAGCGAGCCTGGCACTTCACCGAGATCTTCTATGCGCAGCAGGGAGAGGAGAACTCGGGCTACGTCACCGACGCGTACCTCCACGGCATCGCGAGTCAGGTCACGGGCCTCGACCTCGCGCGCTGGGGCAACGACCGACGCTACCCGGAGCTTGCCAACGAGATCGCCGGCGATGCCCGGACGGCAGAGAACGCCGGACTCACGGGAACCCCATCTTTTTTGATCGGCGGGAGCGGGGACACTATGAGCGGGTTCTCGCGCACCGATCCGAGATCGTTCGACCTGGCCATCGAGGAGCTTCTGAACGAGGCGACACGACATCCGCAGTGACAGCACATGGACGCGCTCGCGTGCTCGCGGACGACCCCCTGA
>DATHPT010000265.1:0-3340 GCA_035483615.1 Solirubrobacteraceae bacterium
ACAAAGCGAAACGAAAGAACAACAGAAACCCATTCAGATGGCAGCCGCAACTCAAAACAAGATTCGCATCCGGCTCAAGGCGTACGACACGTCCGCAATCGAGTCGGCGGCCAAGGAGATCGTGGAGACCGCCACGCGCACCGGCGCGACGGTGTCCGGTCCCGTGCCGCTGCCAACCGAGAAGAACGTGTACTGCGTGATCCGCTCTCCCTTCAAGGACAAGGACTCGCGCGAGCACTTCGAGATTCGCACGCACAAGCGGCTGATCGACATCCACCAGCCGAGTCCCAAGACGGTCGACTCGCTCCAGCGCCTGGACAATCTTCCCGCGGGCGTTGACATCGAGATCCGTCTCGCCACCTGAGTTTCACATGTCAGCGATTCTTGCCAAGAAGCTAGGGATGACCCAGGTCTTCCAGGAGGACGGAAGCGTCGCGCGCGTAACCGTGCTCGAGGCCGGCCCATGTCCGGTCACCGCAGTGCGCACAGCCGAGCGCGATGGCTATGACGCCGTGCAGCTCGCCTTCGGCCAGACCAAGGAGAAGCACCTCTCAAAGCCCGAGCTCGGGCATCTGAAGAAGGCCGACGCACCGCCGATGCGCCACCTCGTCGAGTTCCGTGGCGAGGGCGGGGATTCGCTTCAGATCGGTCAGTCGGTCACGGTCGAGTCCTTCGAGGTAGGGGGCCGCGTGAAGATCGCGGGTGTGTCCAAGGGCAAGGGCTTTCAGGGCACGATCAAACGTCACAACTTCAAAAGCGGTCCCAAGTCCCACGGCTCGCACAATGTGCGCGCTCCCGGCTCGATCGGCGCTTCTGCTGACCCGGCACGTGTGTTCAAGGGAATCCGCGGGCCCGGTCAGATGGGCAACAAGCGCGTCACCCAGCCGGGCTTGGAGATCGTGGCGGTCGATCCCCAGAAGAACCTGCTGCTCGTGCGCGGGTCGGTCCCCGGGCCACGCGGTGGCATCGTGGAGGTGCGTGCCAATGCCTGACGCGCCCCTGCTGAGCCCGGACGGCGCAGCCGGCTCCTCCAAGAAGGTGAAGCTCGAGGACGCAGCCTTCGGAGCCAGCTTCCACGGGCCACTCGTGCACCAGAGCGTTCGCGCCGAGCAGGCCGCCCGCCGGCGCGGAACCGCCGCCACCAAGACCCGTGCCATGGTCTCCGGCGGTGGCGCCAAGCCATGGCGTCAGAAGGGCACCGGGCGTGCCCGCGCCGGCTCCAGCCGCTCTCCGCTGTGGACCGGCGGTGGAGTCGTGTTCGGCCCTCAGCCCCGCTCCTACACCTTCAAGATAAATCGCAAGGAGCAGCGCGCCGCATTTCGCAGCGCCCTCTCCCTGCACGCCCAGCGCGGCTCGCTAGCCGTGCTCGACGCCGCCGCCTTCAAGGCCCCCAAGACCAGCGACGCGTTCGATCTGCTGGAGGACTGGGATCAGTCCGGCCCAACGCTCGTGGTGCTCGCCGCCGAGGAGTCGGCCGCTGCGCTGTCATTCCGCAATCTTGCCCGCGTGGCGGTGCTGCAGCCCGAGACCGTCGGGGTCGCAGATCTGCTCGGAGCCGCCTCGCTGCTCCTCTCCGAAGCGGCGCTCGCCGAGCTCACTTCCCGTGCCGGCGCCTCACCGAGGGAGAAGTCCTGATGGAGAGCTCCCAGGTCATCATCAAGCCGGTGCTCTCCGAGAAGAGCTACGTGCTCTCCGCCGCCGGCAAGTACACCTTCCGGGTTCACCCCGACGCCCACCGCACCCAGATCCGCCAGGCGATCGAGTCGCTGTTCGACGTCCACGTGGTCGAGGTGCGCACGCTCACTGTCAAGTCCAAGCCCAAGCGTCGCGGGATCACCCGCGGTCGCACCCGTGCTTGGAAGAAGGCGATCGTCGAGGTTCGCGCCGGCGAGAGCATCCCGATCTTCCAGGGCCTCGAGGGCCTGCAGGACTAGAGGTCGACATGGCGATTCGCAAGCCCAAGCCAACGAGCCCCGGTCGACGCTTCGCGTCCTACCCGGACTTCGCGGAGATCACCAAGACAGACCCTGAGCGCACGCTCGTCGAAGGTCTGAAGAAGAGCGGTGGTCGCAACGCCCTCGGTCGCAAGACCGCACGCCATCGTGGCGGCGGCGCCAAGCGCCTGTACCGGCGCATCGACTTCAAGCGTCGCAAGGACGGCGTGCCTGCGAAGGTCGCCGCGATCGAGTACGACCCGAATCGCACCTCCTACATCGCGCTGCTGCACTACGCCGACGGAGAGAAGCGCTACATCCTCGCCCCCCAGCGACTCACGGTCGGGATGACCGTGTCCTCGGGGGAGGACGCCGAGATCGCGGTTGGCAACTGCATTCCGCTCGCCCGTATGCCCGTCGGCACCGTGATCCACAACGTCGAGCTCCAGCCTGGCCGCGGCGGTCAGATGGCTCGCTCCGCCGGCGCCTCGATCCAGCTGATGGCCAAGGACGGCGACATGGCGACACTGCGCCTGCCCTCCGGTGAGATGCGCCTGGTGCGCGCCGAGTGCCGCGCCACCGTTGGCGTGATCGGCAACGCGGAGCACCAGAACGTCAAGGTCGGCAAGGCGGGGCGCAAGCGTCACATGGGCGTGCGCCCCCAGACACGCGGAGTCGCCATGAACCCCGTCGACCACCCCCACGGCGGTGGCGAGGGCTCCACGACGGCGGGCCGCCACCCGGTGACTCCCTGGGGAGTTCCAACGCTCGGCTACCGCACCCGCAAGAAGAACAAGGGATCAGACAAGTACATCGTGCGCGGTCGCCGCCGCGGGAAGGGTAAGCAGCGATGAGCAGATCCAGCAAGAAGGGCCCTTGGGTCGAAGAGCGCCTGATGGCGCGCATCGAGGCGATGAACGCCGAGAACACCAAGAAGATGCTCAGGACCTGGTCGCGGGCATCCACGATCTTCCCCGACATGGTTGGTCACACGCTCGCCGTTCACGACGGCAAGAAGCACGTGCCCGTGTTCATCAGCGAGTCCATGGTCGGCCACAAGCTCGGCGAGTTCGCCCCCACGCGCATGTTCCGCGGTCACGCGGGTTCCGGGAAGGTTCGATGAGCCCCGAGAAGCCCGCAGACGAGCAGGCCCCCGAGGTCGAGGAGCAGGCAAAGGCCGCCGCGAAGGCCAAGCCTGCCGGCGAGAAGCCTGCTGCCGAGAAGGCTGCGGCGAAGAAGCCGGCGACGAAGGCCGCCGCTGAGCAGGAGCCTGCCGCTGAGGACAAGCCTGCTGCCAAGAAGTCCGCTGCGAAGAAGCCGGCCGCTGAGAAGCCGGCAGCTGAGAAGACCGAGGCCACAAAGCCTGCGTCCGCCAAGGCGGAGAAGGCCACCGCCAAGGCAGAGAA
>DATHPT010000266.1:0-4908 GCA_035483615.1 Solirubrobacteraceae bacterium
GGATCGCGAATGTGTTGGTCGCCTTGATCCCGAGCACGCCCTGCTGCACGTCCGTGACACCTGCGTAGGTATTGGTCGACGTGAACAAAGACAGCGTGCCGGCCCCGGTCTTTGTCAGCCCCGACGATCCGCTGATCACACCCGTGATCGTGAGTTCACCCGCACCAACGCTCACCTGCACGGACGTGGCTCCCGACAGCGCGAGCGGCTCCATGATCGCATTGTTGCCGTTTGCATCGTTGATGGCCGTGGTGAAGTGGGCGCCGTTGATGCCCAGCGGCGTGCTGCCACTGATCGTGCTGCCGCTGCCGGTGAAGTTGATCTGGTCGACGACGAGCCCGCTGATGTCCATCGTCGACGTGCTCCCAGCCGGAAAGTCGACGATCGTGCCACCCGACTCCCCCGTGCTCGGCACGCCGCCGGTCCAGTTGCCGGCGACCGACCAGTTCTGATTGACCGCGCCTGTCCAGGTGTGCGTCGACGCCAGCGCGGGCGAGGCGCCCAAGGCGAACAGCAGCACTAGGGTCCCGATGATCTTGCGAGTCACGCGCGGGGAGCATAACCCGCACAACGGCGCCGAGATAACACGCTCAACAGTTGTTCGAGCGGATTCCGAGTCAGAGGACGCTGAAATTTGGCCGCTAAACACTGGATCATTTGACGAGGAGCAGGCCTGCCCTGGAGGTGCCGCAGCTGAAGAGATCCTTGGCTAGCCCCATGCTGATGCGTCTATACAGATATCCCCGTTCGGCGCGGGGAAACCGATGTATCGGACACGGAGGTTCGCAGGCTGCCATGAGATTGTCGCGACACGAGACCGATCGCGAATATGTACCGTAGATAGTCGCGAAACTGTTCTGTATAGATCTGCGTAATGGTATATAAGGCGATGATCGACGGCGCAAAGCAGAACCTGGATGCCCGTGCCAGCCGCTATCGGCGGCGTATCGTTGACGACGAACTCGACGAGTTGATTGCCGGTCTGCCTGCGATAGCGCTCGAGGGTCCGAAGGCTGTCGGCAAGACGGCTGCTGCGCTGCGACGCGCCGAGACCGGTGTACGCCTCGACAACGAGGCTGAGCGCTCATCGCCCAGGCTGACTCGTCACGCCTTCTGGAGGGCGAGCGGCCCGTGTTGATCGATGAGTGGCAGCGGGACGTGCGACATCTCCTCTGGCTCCGTAACGAGCTCGGCGGTGATCTGACAGACGCGATCGTCATCACTAGCGGTCAGGCCGCATACCGGCGACCCGACGGAATCGCAGTAATACCGGCATCCCTGCTCGGACCATGAGCTAACGCCTTATCCGCAATAGCTCCTTGGTCGGGTACTTCACTCAGCAGGGTCGCGAGGTCCTCGGCAGGCACGAGTCGCAGCTCAGGTGGCGGCTCGTCGAGGATCGCGTCGGCGCGTGCCGCAGCGGCACGGCTGGCCGGCCGCGCTTCCTGCGCCCTACCCTAGATAGCCTTGCGAGCGTGGATCTCCAGCGTCGCATCGTGGCCCTCCGGGGTGAGTTCCTGCTCTTTGCGCTGACCCCGCCACGGTTGTCGACCACCCCGGAGAGGGCCCAGGAGATCGCTGATGTCACCTTCGAGCGCCTGAGGCGTCTCGACTTGGACGGCCTGATTCTCTACGACATCGACGACGAGTCCGACCGCAACCCCGAAGAACGGCCGTTCCCGTTCTTTCCGACGATGGACCCGGCTGACTATCTAGACCGGCACCTCGAGACCCGGAGCATGCCGGTCGTGGTCTACCGCGCGACGGCGAAGTACAGCGAGCAAGACCTTCGCGACTGGATGGCGTCCCTGGACCCTGCCAAGCGAATGGCTGTCTTCGTCGGTGCTTCCTCGCGCGAGAAGCGTGTCGCCACGACGCTCCGCAGGGCCCAGCAACTCCGCACCGAGGTCAACCCCGATCTGCTCCTCGGCGCCGTCGCGATACCCGAGCGGCACACCCGCAAAGGCGACGAGCATCTTCGCCTGGTCGCCAAGCAAGACGCTGGCTGCTCCTACTTCGTCACCCAGATTATTTACGACGTCAACGCTGCCAAGAATCTTGTATCCGACTATGCCTACGAGTGTCGCGATCGCGGCCTCGATCCGGTCCCGATCGTGTTCACCTTTTCGGTGTGCGGCTCGATTCAGACCTTGGAGTTCCTCCGATGGCTCGGCGTCGACGTCCCACGCTGGGTCGTAAATGATCTGCGTCACGCTAAAGACACTCTGGATGCGTCCCTCGAGCATGCCGAGGCAACCGCGCTTGAACTGATGACGTTCTGCCGCCACCTAAGTGTCCCGGTCGGTGTCAACGTCGAGTCCGTATCGGTCCGCAGAGTGGAGATCGAGGCGAGCGTGCGCCTGGCCGAGCGGCTCCGGGACAAGTTGGCGCGCTGACACGCAGCCACGCGCAGAGCTTCGGGCTACCGGCGAGCCAGACGACATCTAGCCGGGCTGTGGCTGTGTGCGCCGACTCCAACCCTCGGCGGGCCGACACGTGGGGTGCGGGAGGCCTGTGCTGCGCGTGCTTGGGGCGACTCAGGCTTGACCCAGGCCTCTATGCAGGGTTAGTCGCTGGTTTCACTCGCAAGTACGAGCAGCGACTACACCTCGCGGTGACGATCACGCCCGAGTTGCTGCCCGTGCTTTGCCCCAACGAAAGCGACCGCCCCGAGGGACGGTCGCAGATTAACGACATAGCGGGGGAACGATCCGCTCCAGGTAGCGACCTCTCGGTACCCGTCGGTCGAGCCGTGCCCGGCTGGCATGGGTCGTAGCATCGGACTTGGGACGCGGACAAGGCCGGGGGGTGCTCCCACGGCCACCGCGCCAGGCAAAGGGCGACGACCTCGACCTCCTTCTCATCCGACTCAGGCGTCTCGTTGGCTACGCTCGAGCGCCTGCTTTACGCGCAAAGCGGGACGGCAGCCGCGGCCAGGCTACAAAGGCCGGATCACTCGGCCAGGAGTCTATCCCAGAGCGCCATGAGCGCGGCTGTAGCGTTGGTGCGTCGCTCCAAGGAGTCCTGGCCGCCGCCAAATGTGTCGAGCAGGTATGCGCGGTGAGTGGCCATCAGTAGCAGCGCGAACTCGCGTGGGTTGGTCGGTGGGTGCGGAGCGTTCGCGACGAACTGCTCAAGCAGTTGGCGCGGGCCAACGAGAGCGCGGTCCAACTCGCTCGCAACTGCTGGATCGGCTGCTGCGGCGGCGTCGAGCGCGCGCAGCCACCGACCGTTGTCGGCATAGAGCTGCACCAAGCCGGCGACCATCGCTGTGATCAGGTCTTCCACAGGACCGCGCAGGACCTGATCGAGGAGAGGGTCCTCGGAGTCCGGAAGCAGCTCGGGCGCCATCTGCGCCAGCCTGTTGAAGTGGCGGTAGAAGACGGTGCGTGCCAGGCCCGCCCGCGTCATCACATCCCCGACGGTCAGTGCCCCGAACGGCCGGTCAAGCAATAGTTCCCGGGTCGAGTCGAGGATCCGTCGCCGGGCGTCATCGGACGGAACACGCGGAGATTTTTGCGACATTGTGTCTCAACAGTATGCAATCCTATTGTGACACCATGTCACAAACTGAGCCGAACACACACATCACACTGCCCGACGGGCGCACGCTCTCGTACCTGCTCGCGGGCGCCGACAGCGGGCCGGTCGTGACCGTGCTTGACGGTCCATGTAGCCGCGGCCTCGGGCGGGCGCTCGCCGCAACCGCGCGCGAACTTGGGATCCGGCTCGTGATCCCGGACCGTCCAGGGGCTCACGGCAGCACGCCGAAACCAGGTCGCACGGTCGCCGATTGGCCCGCCGACCATCTCGCCCTGATGAACACCTTGGGCGTTGACCGCTTCGGGATTGTGACGCAATCCGGCGGGACCCCCTACGGGATCGCCGTTGCCGGTGCAGTTCCAGAGCGGGTCACCGCACACTCGCTACTCGGAGCTATTGCGCCGCTCGCGGAGAAGGCCCAGTGGCGCGCGGCCGGGAAGGATATGAAGATGGCGGCGTTCATGTCCCGGCGCGCGCCGTTTCTGCTGCGGGCGGGCTTCAAGCAGCAGTACAAGAAGTTGCCAGATTCAGCGATGGGACTGTTCAAGGGACCGGACGCGGAGATCGTCCAGATCCCGTGGGTCAAAGAGCTGTTCGTAGCGACGACCGGGGAGCTGTTTGCGAACCCAAACGGGTTCATCGAGGAGGTCCAGATCCTCTGCAAACCATGGGGCATCACGCCCGGTCCGGTCCGCGCCTCCCTCTGGACTGGCGAGTTCGACCGTATGCACCCGCCGTCGCACGCCCGTCGCGTCGCAGAAATCCTCGGCGGAGACCCGCCGGTAACGGTGGTACCAGGCGTCGAGCAGATTGGCCTGCTCGTGATCTTCGAGGAAGCTCTGCGATTCGCAACATTCAGCGGTTCTTGAAACACCTGCCATTCGCCAATTGCTGCCTCCCGCGCTTCGCGTGCGGCCCCAATTGACTCGGCGGCGGACGTGTCGGCCGGGGCGAGGATGCGGGCCACCTTCCGCCAGTGCTCACAGTCCCGTACTAGTAGGTGGGCAAGCGCATCCAAGTACTCATGGGGCGAACGACAGCAATCCGAGACGACACTCGCACAACTCGACATCCTCCAACGCGAGCGGATCGGCCTCGATCTAGAGGAGGCGTGCGCCGTGCTCGACTCCCTCCCCGACCTCTCAAAGCCGCTCGCCAAAGCCGACCCAGAGCTACGCCGCAGCGTCTACGAAGCGTTCCAACCCGGCATCGAACTAGACCGAAACAAGCCCGAGACACGACTGAAGGCGCTCGTATCAAGCGCCTTCAGCACAGCCTCAGACCTTGACGACCTTGCGGGCATGGTCGCTAATGGGGTCATAGCGGGGGCAGGATTCGAACCTGCGACCTTCGGGTTATGAGCCC
>DATHPT010000267.1:0-3366 GCA_035483615.1 Solirubrobacteraceae bacterium
GTGGAAGTCAACTTCGAAAACTTTCCCCAGCTGATCGACGCAATGGGCGGCGTGGACTACAGCGGCGGCTGTGTGATCTCACGCCTGGACGGCGGCTCGAGCAACGGGGGCTACACGCTGCGCCTCAGCAAAGGCACACACCGTCTGAACGGCAAGCAGGCGCTGGCGCTGGCACGGACGCGCGAGAACCTGTGCGCTCCGAATCAGACCGACCTGCAGCGCGAGGAACACCAGCAGGCGCTCTTCCAGGACATGAAGTCGCGCCTGGCCTCGCCCTCAAGCTTCCTGCGCCTGCCGTGGATCTCCTGGAACGCTCCGCCGGCGATCATCTCCGACATGAGCGGGCCGACACTGCTCGGGCTGTTCGGAGCGCTGGCAATCGGCGGCACCCCTCCGACCCGCGTGCTGCGGCCCTCTGGCACAGTCACCCTCCCCGATGGGGAGGTCGGTCTCAGCGTCTCAGAAAGCGAGCGTCGCTCGGCGGCAGCGCGGTTCCTCGCCGGTTGAGCCCTACTCGGCGCGCCGGCCACCCTACTTGGTGGCGGCCACCGGCTTGGCGTCGCTTGATTTCTCGCTCGACTTGCCGCTCGACTCGCTCTTCTTCTTCTCAGAGCCTGTGCTCGAGTCACCCTTGGTGGAGGAGTCCGAGGAGGAGCCCTCACCAGATGAGGAGTCGCTGGAGGATCCGGAGGAGGATCCCTCCGAGGAGGCCGCCGTCTCGCGCTGGCGCTTGCGGGTGCCGTAGTCGGTGTTGTAGAAGCCTTTGCCCTTGAAGTGCACCGCGGGCGCGTGCAGCACACGCTGCACCGGCACCCCGCTGTCTGGATCGGCGGTGAGTGGATCGTCGCTGAACGCCTGCTGGACCTCGAAGGTGCTTCCGTCAGGCCGTCTGTACTCGTAGGTGGGCATGCCAGCCGGATTATAAGAGCGCGGTGCGCCCGTCAGTCGGCGACGAGCGAGCGGGCGCACTCGATGCCGGCTCGAATCGTCGCCGTGAAGTCGCGGTCGGGCTCTGAGATCATGCGCAGCGCGAAGCCATCGCCGATCGAGAAGAGGATGTCGGCGACCGCCTCCGGCTCGGCGTGGAGGCGCAGCACTCCCTCCTGCTGCGCGGCAGCCAGCATCCCGGCCAGGCGCTCTCTCGTGAGCCTCACCAGCCGCGCGTACTCGACCGCGATATCCGCGTTGCGCCGCGACAGCGTGAACAGCTCGAACACGAGCGTCACGAAGTCGGGGTCCTCGCGCACCGTCTCCTGCAGGTTCTGCGCCAGCAGAGCCACGAAGTCATCGGCGGTCTGAGCGCCCGCCAGGCGCCGCTCAAGCGCCTCGATGCGCAGCTCGCAGTCGCGGCGGGCCGCCTCCACGAGCAGCTGCTCCTTGGTTCCGAAGTAGTAGTGCAGCAGGCCCCGCGACACACCCGCCTCACGCGACACGTGGTCGAACGTCGAGCCGGCCGCGCCGCGGCGCGCCACGCTGTGGCGCATCGCCTCGACGATGCGTTGCGCCTTCTCGCCGGAGAGCGACCGCGCTGCTGTGCTCTCCGGCTCTGCGTCCTCAGGCTTCACCGCCCCGCTCTTGGCGAGCGCTCCGTTGGAATCGGCGGCGGTGGCGGTGGGGGTCATGTCGATATTGGAACGGGGACCTGCTCAGGCAGCCGGGGTGCTCGCCGCCGCGGGTGCGCTCTGAGCGGGCATCGTGGTGGAGCTGTAGTCGAATTCCTCCTCGGCCCCGAACAGCAGGTCGAGCACCTTCGAGCGCAGGCTCTCGCTGAGCGCAATCGCGAGCACCGCGCCGACGGTCACGAGCAGCAGCGTGCGACCGAGGCCGCCTTTGCGTTTTGGTTTCGCCGCCGGTTCCCTGATCGCAAACGACGCGTCGCGGAGCGCCGTCGCCGCTTCGGCGAGCTCACGCTGGAGCTTGCGATCCTCCAGCAGCGCCTTGCCCGCCGGCTTGCCGTTGTTCACACGCCCGTAGGCGCTGCGTGCCGCTCCGTATGCCGCCAGCAGGTTCTCGCGCAGCTGCTCGTCCTCAACCAGCCGTTTGAGATAGTCGCTGCTTCGCACCGCTTCGCTTGCCTTGCCGAGTCTGTCTTTTGCCGCCATTTAGCCACCGCCTCTACTGAAAGCTTTGTCGATGCTGTCCAATATACCCTCGATGATCGGCCCGGAACGCATGAGAAGCTAGGTACGTGCCGAGCTTCCAAGCGACCGCGGCCTTTCTCGGCGCGCTGCTGATCGTCGGGGCGTTGGCGTCCGGGTTGGCCCAGCGATCGTTCCTGTCGCTTGCGGCGCTGTTCGTGCTCGCCGGGTTCATAGTCGGAGACGGTGGCTTTCAGTGGGTCAGCTTCCGGGCCCAGTCGGGGTTCGTGGAGGACCTGGCGTTCGTTGCGCTGATCGTGATCCTCTTCCGCGACGGCCTGGAGGTGGAGGGCGAGATGCTGCAGAAGGCGTGGCACCTGCCGCTGCGCAAGCTCGCGATCGCGATGCCGATCACCGCGGCGGTGGTCGCGCTGGCCACCCACCTGCTGATCGGGCTGTCCTGGACGGAGTCGCTGCTGCTGGGGGCGCTGCTCTCACCGACAGACCCGGTGCTCACCTCGAACATCGTCACCAACCCGCGGGTCCCGCGACTGGTCCGCCACTCGCTGAACCTGGAGTCCGGTCTGAACGACGGACTGGCGCTGCCTGCGGTGCTCACGTTCCTCGCGGCGCTCAGCACTCAGTCACAGCATTTCGTGTGGTGGCGGTTCGTGTTGCAGGACGTCGGGCTCGGATTCCTCTACGGCCTGGTGCTCGGCTGGCTGGCTTCGCTGCTGATGCCGAGCGAGAGCAAGCGCCCGCTCGATCACCCGATTCCTGCTCACCAAAAGTCCCTGTACGCACTGGGCGTCGCGTTCGCCACCTACGGCGTCACGGTGCTTGCCCCTCCGGGCAACGGCTTCATCGCCGTGTTCGTGGCGGCGATCGTGCTCGGCCTGCGCCGTCCCGATCTGCGCCTGCACTTCGAGCAGCGCGCCGATGAGATCGTGGAGATCGTCAAGCTCGGGATCTTCGTGGTGTTCGGCTCGCTGCTGACTCTCGATGCGCTTGAGAGCAACGGCTGGGCCGCGCTCGGGTTGGTGGCCGCGACCTTCCTGATCGCGCGACCGCTGGCGGTGTGGATCGCGCTCGTGGGCACTGACACCGATCATCAGACTCGACTGTTCATGGGCTGGTTCGGGCCCAAGGGAGTCGCGACGATGACCTTCTCACTGCTGGTGCTCGACCAGCACATAGCCAACGGTCAGCGGATCTTCGACCTGACCGCGCTCGTGGTGTTCTGCTCGATCGTGGTCCACGGCCTCACCGACACACCAGGGGCGAACTG
>DATHPT010000268.1:0-5084 GCA_035483615.1 Solirubrobacteraceae bacterium
CCGAAGCAGCTGCCCTCACGCCTGACGACGTTGCAGAAGGCGTGTACCGCGGCGCAGTTCGACGCAAACCCGGCCGGGTGCCCGGCGGCCTCGAATATCGGGCACGCCAAGGTCATCACCCCCTTGCTCCCGGTCCCCCTCGAAGGCCCCGCGTATTTCGTCAGTCACGGTGGCGAAGCGTTCCCGAGTGTGATCTTCGTGCTACAGGGATATGGGATAACGATCGATGTCGTCTCGACGACATACATCAGCAAATCGGGGATCACGAGCGCCACGATCAAGACGGTCCCAGACCAGCCCTTCACAAGCTTCGAACTGAGTCTCCCCGAGAAGCGGTATTCGGCGCTCGCCGCGAACGGCAACCTGTGCGCCGCCACGAAGACGGTCATGGTCAAGAAGAAGGTGATAGTCAACGTCAAGGGCCGTAAGAAGACCGAGACGCGCAAGATCAAGAAGACTGTCGCGGCGAGCCTTAAGATGCCGACCGAATTCGTGGCGCAGAACGGGGCGACGATCAAACAGGACACGACGATCGGTGTGACGGGGTGCGCGAAAGGGAAGAAGGCGAAGAACACCGTCAAGTCTCATAAGAAACGGAAGAAGTAGGGGCGCCCCAACGATTTCCTTCTGGCCACAAGTGCATCTGTCGAGGCGCGATGGTGCAGTGCGAGCAACAGTTCCCAGTCATCGAGCGTCGACATGCGCGGGTCGAGCGGAATGAGCGTCGCGTCGGCCTGAATCAGACAGGACACTGACGATGGGCTGCGGGAAGTTCTTATCGAGGGCGAACAGGCGCGGCATGTGCGCGCCCTCTCATGCTGCCAGCGCCGGCTGCAGGTTCTGCGCGAGCTCCCGCTCCAAGTCGAGAGCGTCCTCGATCGCCGCAGGCTCTACGTCTGGGTATAGCCGGTAGATCGTAGCCTGCTCAAGGCCGCTGTCAGCAAGCGCGCCGAGCGCCTGAGACTCCAGGCGAATATGGAGAACGTGGGGGGAGCCGCCGAGCTTGCCGGGCACGATCCGCAGCCGCGGTCGCGGAGCGCTCAGATTAGGGCCACGCAGACCCTCGCGTGAAGTGAAGGGTGCGAGCAGATCGAGCATGCCGGCCTCGAGGATGCTCTGGCCTTCGGGACGCTGCGCTTCCCCGTCGTGCTGGATAACGATGCCACCGGAACGGTCGACGGCAACGAGTGGGGCGTCGTCCTCGCTCCACAGGTCGAGCTCGAGCGCCGCGATCTCCCGCAAGGCGCGCCGGACGGCCTTCATCGCGGTCCTGGGGACCTCGCGTCCGCTTTCGTCATGCTTATCCTGTCTCAGCCAGTAGATCGTGCGCAGTGCCATCAGGTCTCCGTAGGACCACAGCTTCACGCGCTCGGCAGACACGCTTGGGACGAGGATGTCCTGCCTTGCCCAGTAATGGACGGTCGACTTCGGCACTCCGGAAAGCGCAGCGGCTCGCTCGGCGGTATATGCGCCTCGTGACTCCATGAGAGGCAGTATTGCGGCTGCTTCGGACTGTGTCCACGGTTGCCATATGCTGGGGCGACAGGCTTCGCGGTAGACAAGGTGCTCCGCATCGCGTCTCTGTTCAACCGAGTTCCGCTCAGGGTTTGAACAAGAAGCGCACGGACCCCAAAATGCGCCGTGCGGGACTCGAACCCGCCCCGCCGGATTAAAAGTCCGGAGCTCTACCCGATGAGCTAACGGCGCGCGAGCAAGTCAGTGTGCCAGATGGCAGGCCGCGGCGTCAGCGCAGCCTGAGCGTGTCGAGTGGGCGTACGTCGGGGGTTTCGCCGGCGGCCACCTGCAGCAGCTCCTCGATCCGCGTGAGCTTCACGCGGGGGCGCCCGTGGGGCTCGCCGAGCGACTGCTCGTGACGGTCGATCTCCGACCAGCCTTCGTAGGTCACAAGGCTTGGAACCCGCTCCTGCAGCAGCGCCTCGATCGCTTGCGGATCGGCGTCCGTAGGTTGCAGGTGCACGTCCGAGGCCAGGTCGGCGAGCAGCGCATCGACGGTCTCCTGAGCGTCCTTCTTGTTGGTGCCGATCACGCCGGATGGACCGCGCTTGATCCACCCCACGGCGTACTCGCCGGATCGAGGTCCGTCGGGGTGGTTGACGCGTCCGCCGTCGTTCGGGATGGTCGCGCTGCGCTCGTCGAAGGGCACGCCCGGCAGGGCAATCCCGCGGTAGCCGATCGCCCGCATCACCAACCCCGCCTCGATCGCCTCCACCTCGCCCGTGGCCTCGGCGCGCAGACGCCCATTGTCACCGGCCGTAAGTGCATTTCGCGCGAGTACCACCTGTTGAACGCCCCCCTCATCCCCAATCAATTCAACCGGGGAGAGCAGGAAGCGCAGGATCACCCGCTTGCTCCGGCCCTCCGGCGCTCGCTGGGCGTAGTCGCGCAGGACAGACACATTGCGCTGGGAAGTCGGGTCGACATTCGGGTCGGGTGTCGCCAGGGCCCGCTCAAGCTCCTCGGAATCCACGATCACATCAGCATCCGCCAGCTCCCCCAGCTCAAGCAGCTCAGGGTTCGTGAATGCCGCCTGGGCAGGGCCACGACGGCCCACCACGACGATCTCGCGGACGTTGCTCGCGTCGAGCGCGTGCAGCGCATGGTCCGCGATGTCGGTTACCGCCAGCTCCTCATGGGAGAGGGTGAGCATGCGCGCCACATCGAGCGCCACGTTGCCGTTGCCGATCACCACTGCCCGTGTGGCCGACAGGTCGAAATCGTGTTCGCAGTAGTCGGGGTGGCCGTTGTACCAGCCCACGAAATCGGTGGCCGGATGACTGCCGGGAAGCTCCTCGCCCGGGATGCCTAGCGGGCGATCGGTGGGTGAGCCGGTGGCGTACACGATCGCGTGGTAGTGCTCGGCGAGCTCGTCGCGGGAGATGTCTCGTCCCAGCTCCACGTTGCCAAAGAAGCGAAAGCGGCGGTGGGCGGCGGTCTTCTCGTATATGCGCGTCACCGACTTGATCTTCGGATGGTCGGGCGCCACACCCGAGCGCACCAGACCCCAAGGGGTAGGCAGGCGCTCGAACATGTCCACCTCGATCGGATGCCCGCTCACCTCTGACTCCTTGAGCAGATGCCCGGCGGTGTAGAAGCCGGCGGGTCCAGCGCCGACGACGGCTATGCGAATGGGAGTGTCGTTCATGGAAATGGGCACGGCCCGACTCGAACGGGCGACCCCCTCGGTGTAAACGAGGTGCTCTGGCCAACTGAGCTACGCGCCCCGGGGGATCCCTTAAGGCTAGCCTGCCAAGCTGTGAGCATGCCTGTAGGGGTGTCGGGGCACCGTGGTCTGCGCGTCGCGCTCGCTGCGGTCGGGGCTTTGGTGGTGCTGTTCGCGCTCGCCCAACTGCTGCTGCCCAAGCTCGCTGCGAAACGCGTCAGCGACCGCGTGGCACGCTATGGGACGGTCAGGCATGTCAGCGTCAGCGCCTGGCCCGCCGTGGAGCTGATCTGGGGGAAAGCCGACTCTGTGAGTGTGTCGGCGAACACGCTCACGGCGACTCCTGCCCAGATCGCCTCGCTGCTGCAGGAAGCCCACAACGTCGATGACCTGACCGTCACGACGGACCGCGCCAGTCTGCGTGTGCCCAGCATTCCCAACGGGCTGACATTGAACGACGTGCATATGCAGAAGCGCGGCTCGGCGATCCAGGCGAGCGCAACGCTGACCCAGCAGCAACTCGACGAAGCCCTTCCCAACGGCTTCCACGTGGAACCGGTCGCGAGCGCCGCCGGTCAGGTCGAAGTGCGCGCCTCCGGCGGGCTGTTCGGCCTGCAGGCGTCGATCGACGCGCTTGTCAAGCCGCTCGAAGGGCGCCTCGTGGCTGAACCCCAGGGCTTCCCCTTCGCCGGTATCGCAACGGTGACGCTCTTCTCCGACCCCCACCTAACGGTCGAATCAGTGGCTGTCCGAGTCCAGGGCAGGCAACCGCTCAGCTACGGACTGTCCCTGCGGGCGAGCCTGCGCTGAGCGCTCCCCCGCTGCGCGCTCCCGCACGATCATCGGCAGCCCGTCGCGCGGGCTGATGGTCGGCATCTGGCGGAACCTCAGCACGAAGCCCTCGGGGAGCTCGAGCGTGAAGCGGCTCGCGATCAGGGTGGCGATCGTCCGCACCTCCAGCTGGCCGAAGCGCATCCCGATACACGTCCGCGAGCCACCCCCGAACGGGATGTATGCGCCCTTCGGGATGCTCGCCCTCGCCTCGGGGGCGAAGCGCTCGGGACGAAACGCCTCCGGCTCAGCAAACACGTCAGGAAGGTGATGAGAGGCCCACGAGCAGTAGTCGACATACGCGTTCCCCGGAACCGACCGGCCCTCGAACTCGAATGGCTCCACCGACTTGCGCGGGCCGATCCACGCGGGCGGGTACTTGCGCAGGGTCTCCTCGAGCAGCATCTCGAGCTCTGTGAGCTCGCCGCTCATCAACTGGGCGGCGTTGGGAGCGCCGTCGCGCAGGAGGCTGCACTGCTCCTCCAACATGCGATCCGCAAGTCGCGGTGCGCGGGCCAGCTCATAGAACATGAACGACACAGTCGAGGTGGTGGTGTCGTGGCCTGCGAACAGCAACGTCATCATCTCGTCGCGAATCTGTCCGTCGGTCAACTGCTCCCCACTGTCGTCCTGTGCGTCGAGCATCAGGCTGAGCACATCCTCGCCACGCTCGCCGGTGGCCCGGCGGCTCGAGATCTCGGCATACAGCATCCGGTTGAGCTTGCGCGAGGCGTCTTGCAGGCGAGCCCAGGGAGTGCCCGGGGCGCGAAGGAAGCGGTACTGGTAGGCGGAGGAGTAGAACGCAAGCGCCTGCTCGAACATGGCGGCGGCGTCGATCGAACGGGCTGCGCTCCCGTCGGGGTCGATCCCGAACAGCGCCCGCATGGCTATCCGAGTGGCGAGCCGCCGTGTCCAGGCGTAGAGGTCGATGCGCGCTCCCGGCCGCCACTGCTCGAGGGCCCCTTCGGTCTCGAGCACCATCGCATCGATCGACGCCGCTATCCGCTCGCGGTGAAATGCGGGCAGCATGATCGCCCGAGCACGACGATGGTAGGGGTCATCGGTTGTCAGC
>DATHPT010000269.1:0-4774 GCA_035483615.1 Solirubrobacteraceae bacterium
GGCGCCCGAGATAGCCCAGGAGCATTCGCGCCGGCACGATCCGCACACCGCGACGACGGGCAAGCGGTTTGTCCACCCAGGCGCGACTGAACACCACCATCGGCTCCACCCGCTCCCCGGTCACCCGTTCAAGGGTCTCGCGCTGATCCTGGGCTTGGCGCAGGACCGCTCCATGGATCGTCCGCACCCGCACCTCACCGGGTCGGCTCTTGGTCTCGACCGTGAACAGGCCGGCCCGGCCGAGCGCGATGTGGTCGACGTTGCCGTGCCCGAAGCTCGCGTCGTGGATCACGCTCCAGCCCTCGCCCGGCAGCTCGTCGAGCAGGCCTCCGACGTGCTCCTCTCCGGCGGCGCCCCTGTCGTGGCGATCGACCAGCGGCAGCACGTAGCGAGAGACGGCGAACATCGTGATCAGCAGCGCCAGCTCCGATCCGATGAACAGCGGATGGTGCAATCCGAACGTACGGCCGAGCACCGTCGTCACGACCGCCAGCACACCGAGCGCCACGAGCGTGCGCAGGCGCAGGCGCAGGAACGTCGCGCGCGCGTGCTGACCCGGCATGCGCGCGGCGGGATCGCGCCGTTTGGGCATGCTGAGGGTGTGACCGTAGACGTTCGGCATCTACCTCAAGCATCGGTTGTCCACGGGGCGGTTCTTTAGCGCCGCCACACCCGCACGCACGTGCTCGCCCCCCGTGTCTCGGTCCATGACAGGACCCTTACAGCCGACGCACAGGCTGGCCGAGTGTTCGAGTAATCGGTCTTTGCGCGCCTCGCTGGGATGAAAAGCGTGGAACGTGCGTCCCACCTCCTAAAGCCGTCAGGGAGCTGCGCCGAAGGCATTAACAGGCGTCCATCTTCGTCCCACGCCCATCGAGATGTCCGACTCATTCGACCCACCCCTTCCATCAGACATACGACTTCTGCTGCGCGCGGACGCCGAGCAGTTCTGGCTGCACCGCGAGGTGATCCCGGTGCTGCGCCAAGTCGAGGAGCCCGAGGAGCTGCCCGAGGAGGAGGTGGGCGCCGCGCTGGCCTACCTGGAGGCGATGTGGGGCGAGGCGACCGTGCGCGCCAAAGAGACCGACGCCGCCCACAGCAGGCTGTACTCGCGCGAAGGCGAGCTCGACACCCTGGCAGGTCCGGCCAACCGCTACCACACGGCTGTGCGCGAGCTGCGCGGGATCGTGGCCGAGCGGGTCTCGCCATTCGTGGATGACCCATCGCTGGCGCCTGACCAGCATTCCGAGATGAGCGACGGCGTGCGTGTCAAGGACACCCGCGGCGATGCGCTGCAACCCGGCGCAGGCGGCTGCACCCCGCGCGCGGCCTAGCTGTAGTCCCTAGCCTTCGACAGCACAGCTCAGCGTCCGGGCAGGAGCGCAATCGCATAGGCTTCGGCCATGCTTGAGCCGACCGATGTGGGAGTGCCGCGCTTTGACCTGCAGTCACACTCCACGCGCTCCGACGGGGCGCTCGAGCCCGCCGAGGTGGTGGCGGCAGCAGCAAGCGCCGGAGTGCAGCTGCTGGCGCTTACCGACCACGACACGCTCGCGGGCGTCCCCGAGGCGTTGAGCGCCGCCGTAAAGCACGCCATCACGGTGGTCCCAGCGATCGAGATCTCCGCGATCGACGATGGCGGAGAGGGTGGGACCGCCCGCGAACTGCACATCCTCGGCTACCTGGTCGACCACACCGATCCACAGTTCACGGCAACGCTCGCCGGCTTCCTCGCCGACCGCGAGCAGCGCACGCTGCGCATGGCCGCCAACCTGCGCGAGCTCGGCATCGAGCTGGACGAGCAGGCGATCCAAGCGCGCGTAAGCGCAGGCGAGCCGATCGGCCGCCCACACCTGGCCGAAGCGGCGCTCTCCCACCCCGCCAACGCACAGCGCTTGGCCGAGGAGGAGATCGACGACATCGGCTCGTTCATCAGGGCCTACCTGATCGAGGGGCGACCGGCGTTCTGCCTGCGCATAACCCCGACAGTGCAAGAGGCGATCGACGCGGTCCACTCAGCCGGCGGCGTGGCGATCTGGGCGCACCCGTTCTGGGACGTGTCCGAGCCGGCGGAAGCGCTGGCCATGGTCGACCGCTTCCGCGCCATGGGAATCGACGGGATCGAGGCGTTCTATGTGACCCACACGCCCGAGCAGACCGAGCTGCTGGCCAGGCGCTGCGCCGAGCTGGACATGCTGAGCACTGGCTCGGCCGACTTCCACGGTCCCGAGAACCGCCTGTTCTCACGCTTCTTGGCATTCGACACGCACGGGCTCACGCCCAACCTCGGCCCGATCGCAGCACTCGCTCAGGCCCACTGAGGCGAGGGCTTCACCTGGGGCGCCATCACGCCCGGAGCACGCCCCGCCGGACCCGGAGGGTCCCCATCCCCAAAAGACTCAGGCGGCCTCTCGGGCGAGCAGATCGGACAGCCGGTGGGCCAGCGCCTCGAGGGCCAGCTCCTCGGAGACGTTCAAGGGCAGGCGCAGGCGCGTGTCGCGCACGAGCTCCACGCCGCGCAGCAGCGAGTGGGCATCGCGGCCGCTCGCGTCGACGGCGAGCTCGGCCTGGCGGTCGAGCGCGAACACGAGCTCTGGCGCTCCTGCAGCCACACACCAGGCGTCGCGCAGCCACAACTCCGCCAGTTGCAGACCGAGGTCGAGCGTGGCGGTGCGCGCGCGCCGCTCCGCCCGGCGCACCACGTCGACTCCCTCGCGCTCGTACTTGCGCCGTTCCTTGCTCGGCAGCAGCTCGGCCTGCTCGTGCAAACGCTCGCCGGCGGCGGCGCCCGCCTCGGCGCCCGCGGTCTTGGCCATCTCCAGCAGCGCCATCCAGCGCCGCTCCTCGGTGCGGGCACTGAGCGCCGAGCCCACGAAGCCCTCGGCCCAGTCCCGCAGCGCAACGCCCTGCTCGCCCGCCAGACGCGCAGCCAGCCGCCCGTCGCCCGCCGCCAGGCGCGCGCACGCAGCAGCCCGCTCCGGCTCGACCGCCGCGCCGCCGGAGGGATCGCTCAGACGCCGTTGCAACAGCTCGCTCGGGAGCGCATCGAAGCGCACCGCCTGACAGCGCGAGGCGATCGTGGGCAGCACGTCCTCGCGGTGCTCGGCGAGCAGGATCAGGTGGGCGAAGGAGGGCGGCTCCTCGAGCGTCTTGAGCAGCCGGTTGGCAGCCTGGTCGTTCATGGTGCCGGCCGCCTCGATCACGAACACCCGCCTGTCGGACTCGAAGGGGGTGTGGCCCACCGCCGCCACCACCGCCTCGTCGATGTCGCTCACCAGCAGTTCGCTCGCGCCGCTCGGCGTCACCCAGGTGAGGTCGGGATGGGCTCCGCGCGCCACCCGCGCCGCCACCGTGTCGGGCTGGCGCGCCCCGTCGGCGAGCAGCGCCGCTGCGAACGCGCGCGCCACCGTGCGCTTGCCCACACCGGGCGGCCCATGAAAGAGATATGCATGCGACGGAGCACCCGCGGGGGGCAGCGCCGGGATCAGCACCGCGTGCGCATGGGGATGCTGCTCGAGCCCGGCAAGCGTGGCCCCGGGGGCGCCCTGTTGGGTTGCGCTGGGTGACACTCCCGCCATCCTAGAGTCGGGCCTGCCCGAAGGCGAGCACACGGACGGGGGCCTGCGTCGCTACCGTGCGCTCGTGGCCGCCGGCAGGCTCATCACGATCGAGGGGCTTGACGGAGCAGGCAAGTCGACGCTCGCCGCCACCCTCGCCGAGGCGCTGGCGGAGCGGGGGGCGCCCGTGGAGCTGCTGCGCGAGCCGGGTGGGGTGGCGCTGTCGGAGCGGATCAGGGAGCTGGTGAAGGACCCCACGCTCGAGATCGGAGCGCGGGCGGAGGCGCTGCTGTACGCGGCTGCCCGCGCCGAGCTCGTGCAGCAGCGGCTGCGACCGCTGCTCGCCGAGGGCGCACTCGTGCTGCTCGATCGCTTCGTGGACTCCTCACTCGCCTACCAGGGCGCCGGGCGCGAGCTCGGAGTCGAGCAGGTCCAGGCCATCAACCTGTTCGCCACGGGCGAGCTCGCCCCCGACCGCACGCTGCTGTTGCAAATCGCCCCGCTGACCGGGCGTGCCCGCCAGCACACCCGAGGGTCCGAGCCCGATCGGCTGGAGCGCGAGAGCGAGCGCTTCTTCGAGAGGATCGCCGCCGCCTACCAGCTGCTTGCCGGCAGCGAGCCCGAGCGGATCCGCACGATCGACGCCGAGCAGGCGCCCGCCCGCGTGCTCGAGGACGCGCTCGCCGCGATCGAGGATCTGCTGCCTTCGCCCAGCGTCTAGCATGGCCACAGCGATGTTTGCCACAGCCGACCCTCGGGCGCGCCGCGCGCGCAGGACCGTGCTCTGCGCGGTGACTGTGGCTGCTCTGGTGTCGATCCCCACGGCGGGAGCGCCTGCGGCGAGCAACACCGGCCACACCGCCACCTCGCTTGGGCTTCCGATACCCGCCTCGGAGCGTGTGCACGGCACCACGAGCACTCCCGCAACCACTCCGGCCACGACTGCTCCTGCCAACACCACTCCAGCCACGACCGCCCCGCCGGCAACGACGCCGGTCCCAACCACGCCGGCCACGACGTCCACCGCACCGGCCGGTGGCGCCCAGCCCGGCACTGTGGCGCCGAGCACATCAACACCTGCCGGCACGGCGCCCCCCACGACCACGCCCGGCACCGCCAGCCCGCCCGCGACGAGCTCCACGACGGTCGTGGTGACGCACAGGAGCGCTCCCAAGAGCACCCGGCTGTCCGCCGGCGCGCTCGCGCTTGCGATCCTC
>DATHPT010000270.1:0-8377 GCA_035483615.1 Solirubrobacteraceae bacterium
AACCGCACATGACCCCCACACGCAGAAACTGGACCCTCGGGATCGTCTCGGTGGCGCTGTTCATGGTGGTGCTCGACAATCTCGTCGTCTCGGTGGCGCTGCCGAGCATCAGACGGGATCTCGGCGCTTCGATCCAGTCGCTGGAGTGGACGGTCAACGCCTACGTGCTCGCCTATGCCGTGCTGCTGCTCACAGGCGCGGCCCTCGGTGACCGCTTCGGGCGCAAGCGCATGTTCCTCGCCGGCCTGTCGCTGTTCACGCTCGCCTCGGCCGCCGCGGCGCTAGCTCCCACCAGCGACCTGCTGGTCGCGGCCCGCGCCGTCCAGGGCGCCGGCGCCGCGATTGTCACGCCGCTCACGCTCACCCTGCTCGCCGACGCCTTCCCCGCCGATCGCCGCGGGATCGCGCTTGGGGTGTGGTCGGGCATCTCCGGGACCGCCGTGGCGATCGGGCCGCTCGTGGGGGGCGCCGTCGTGCAGGGCATCTCCTGGCACTGGATCTTCTGGCTGAACGTCCCGATCGGGCTCGTGCTGGTGCCCGTCGCGATGCGCCGTCTCTCCGAGAGCCGTGGCCCCTACGGCACGCTCGACCTGCCCGGTCTGCTGCTCGCCGGCGCCGGCGCCTTCGGGATCGTGTTCGGCCTCGTGCGCTCCCAGTCGCTCGGCTGGACCAGCCCCGCGATCCTCGCCTCGCTGCTCGGCGGCGCGCTGCTGCTCGCAGCCTTCGTGGCCTGGGAGCTGCGCGCGCCTCAGCCGATGCTGCCGATGAGCTTCTTCGCCAAGCGCTCCTTCGCTGTCACCAACGTGGTGTCGCTCAGCATGTACTTCGGCATGTTCGGCTCGATCTTCTTCCTCTCCCAGTACATGCAGAACGTACTCGGAAACACTCCCCTGCAGGCCGGCTTGAAGCTGCTCGTGTGGACTGGCGCCTCGATGCTGGTCGCGCCCTTCGCCGGCGTCTTCTCAGAGCGCTATGGCTCGCGGCCGTTCATGGTCGCCGGTCTCACCCTGCAGGCCCTGGCGCTCGGCTGGCTAGCGGCGATGACCTCCACAAGCGTGCCCTATACCCATATGCTGATTCCGTTCATCATGGCCGGTGCCGGTATGTCGCTCGTCTTTGCCCCCTCAGCCAACGCAGTGCTCTCCTCCGTCCGCGTGGACCAGGCCGGACAGGCCTCTGGCGCCAACAACGCCATCCGCGAGGTCGGCGGCGTGCTCGGGGTGGCGGTGCTGGCTTCCGTGTTCAGCAGCTCGGGCGGCTATGGCTCGCCGCAGGAGTTCGTGGACGGCCTGATCCCGGCGATGTGGGTCGGGGTGGCGGTGCTCGGCGCCGGCGCCCTCGTCGCGCTGTTGCTGCCGTTTCGCACCCCCCGCGCCGGCGAGGCCTCATCGGCGGGGGATCATCAGGAGCTGGCCGAGGTCGCCCAGGCGCCTGCCGTGCTTGTCGGGGACGCCGCGTGACCGTCGAGCCGTCGACTGCGCGCCGGCGCGTTCCCGCCGCCGAGCGTCGCGAGGCGCTGATCGCCGCCGCCGTCCACGAGTTCGCGGCCAGCGGGCTCCATGGCACGCCGGTGGATCGCATCGCACGGCGGGTCGGCGTTGCCCAGCCGTACGTGTTCAGCCTGTTCGCGGGCAAGCGCGAGCTGTTCCTGGCCGCGGTGGAGCACTGCTTCGATCGCTTCATCGAGACGTTCACGCTGGCGGCCGCCGAGTTCCGCGCCGGTCGCGCCCCCGCCGATTGCGAGGATGTGCTGATGGCTCTGGGCAGCGCCTACAAGGAGCTGCTTGGCACCGACCGCGACTACCTGATGCTCCAGCACCAGGCCTACGCCGCCTGCGATGACGAGCTTGTGCGCGCGCGGGTCCGCCGCCGCTACGCCGAGCTGGTGGCTTTCGTGGGGGATCTCTCCGCCGCCGAGCCCGAGCGCCTGGACGACTTCTTCCGCCACGGCATGGCCCTCAACGTTGCCGCCGCTATGGGAGTCGCCGAGCTCTCCGCCGACTGCTCCTGGGTTCAGGCCGAGCTTGCGGAGCGGCCCAACGGGTAGGATCACCCTACAGGTGGCCAATACCGCACAGACACCCGAGCAGCGTCGCAGTCGACGGGAACTTGCGCGCACGGGGGGTCTGGTCCTGCTCGCCGTGCTGATGACCCTGTTCGCCGTGCTCAACGTGAAAAAGGTCGAGGTCAACTGGATCTTCGGCAAAAGCGAGATGCCTCTGATCATTGTGATCGTGGTTTCCTTGCTGGTGGGCATCCTGCTCACCCACTTCGCCGAGCTGCGCTCTCGGCGCAAAGCCAAAGCCTGAGCGGCTAGGAGCGCCGCTCGGTCACGATCCGCGCGGCCTCCTCGGCGCCGAGGAACGGCGCGAGCACCACATAGGCGAGATGGTCCGAGAGCTCGGGAAGGGCACCGGTGCCGCCGTTGGCGGTCTGGCAGTAGATCGTGTGCCAGATCGCACCCTCGATGCCCTCCTGTGCCAGACCGGTCAGCGGCTGCCCGGGAGCGCCGGCGGTCAGCCTGGCCGCCACCTCGCAGGCGAGCTCGGCGCCGAGATCGACCGCGCGCTGGCCCATCGCGAACACGCCGATCGCGATCGTCTGGGTATAGGCCGGACGTGCGGCGAAGTAGCGCATCAGCGCATCCAGCGCCCGCCGTACCGCGGCGGGCCATTCCGAGCTGTCGAGCCCAGGGTCGGAGACGATCTCGCGGACCTCCTCGCCAAGCTTCTCGATCGCGGCGAGAAAGCAGGCCTCCATGTCGTCGAACAGGTCGAAGAACGTGTCGATCGAGACGCCCGCCTCATCGGCGATTCGCATCGGCGTCAGGTTTCCATAGCCTTCGAGCGCCGCCAGCTCCAGCGCGCTGCGCAGCACGCGTGCGCGGTCGTCCTCGCTGCCCAGGCTCGCCGCGGCCGGGACCGCGCGCAGGTGGACTCCCAGCGGGCTCGGCTCAGCGGTCCTGAACACGAGCGTCCAGCTCAACATGTCTCCCACCAGCCCGGGCATCTCCTCGGTGCGACCCTCGATCAGGCGCACGAACGTGGCGCGCCGCAGGCCACCCACGATCGCTCTGGCCACCGGCTCGGGCAGCGGCGCGGCGTCTGGCGCCGTCGAGAAGCTGTCGGCCAGCCGCTGCTCGAACACCGTCAACGTCTCGGTCAGCCGCTCCCAGCCGGCGGGGCCCGCGGAGGGCGCGTCCACCAGCATCAGGCGCGAGCCCTTCGGGTTCAGCTCCACGACTTCTGCAAACCTCGAGAGGGCCGCGCCCAGACGCGCCTCGAGCGTGCCCTTCGTCGAGCGGTAGCTCGAGGCGATCCCGTCCATCGCCTGGCCGGCGATCAGATCGAGCGTCGCCAGGAAGCATTCCTCCTTGTTGGCGAACTGCTCGTAGAACGCCCGTCTGGAGACTCCGGCAAGCGTCACCACCTGCTTGACGCTCGTGCGTCCATAGCCGTTGGCCGCCACAGCCTCGATCATCGCTCCGTACATGCGCCGGCGCTGGTTCTCGGCTACCTCGTCGGGATCGAGCCGATGGGGCCCCCTGGGCAGGCGCTCATAGAGCGGAGCCATCGTCTTGGGGGGAGCGGGATCCGTCGCCTTGTGCATGCCGCGAGTGGTTCGTGGCGACTGCGAAGTCGTCCCCAATCCAGAGCTCGTACGGGCGGAGGGGGGCTGCCGGCGTGCCAACGCACCGCCGCCGAGGTTATTCCCACCGTCCTTCAACGTGTTCCATCTCCTCGAATGCTTATAGCCCCTCGACTATCAAGGAGTCTTGAAAACAATATCATTCCATGTCAGAGATTTATTGTCTACGAGCGCACCGGTGACCAGGCTACGACACCCAGCGGCCGCGCGTGTCGACGCCGAGGCTAGCTGACCCACGGCAACTAATGAAGCAGCGCCCTCAGCGCCAGGATCGCCAGGCCCATGGCCGCCCCGAGCAGCGCCTCCAGCACCAGTTCCAGCGGCTTGGCCCGCGAGCGGACCCCCGCCGCGAGCTCGAACGCGATCAGACTCGCCACCGCGGCCCACACGCCTGCGACTATCGCGGTCGACTGCGGAGCGCCCGCCGCCCAGGCCACGAGCAGCGTCAGCAGCGGAATGCTCGCACCCTTGACGATCGTCCAATCGCGAGTGAACGTCAACCACAGCCGCCCCCAGCCGAAGCGCCCCTGCTCGGACAGCCTCAACCCCAGCACATCGGCATAGGAGTGCGCGACCCAATACAGCAGCATCGCAATCACAGCCGAGCCGACGGTCTCCGGGTAGGTCTCCTTGGCCCCGCTCTCCGCCGCCAGCAGCGCCCCGATCGTGATGATCCCGTACACCGCCCCGCCGGGATTGATCTCTGGCACGAACCACTCGGTCAGCCGCTCCAAGACGTTTCGCCACCCGGACGCCCTCGCATGAGCGCGTCCGGCCCGTGGCTCGTTTGGCTGCGCTCGCTCCAAGTCCCCGCGATGGTAGCTCCGCCGGGCCCCCGGCGAGGCCGGCATGGCTGTCGCCCCGTTTGATGCCTGTCGCCCGTTTGCCCTACCGCCTGAAATCGAGCCACCTGAAAATCGAGATCGCTTGCTGGGGGTCGCTCGAGACCCACTTGCTGCCTCGCGTGAAATCGATCGAACCGCGGCGAAATTGCGGTAAGAAATCCGAGAGCCGACGAAGGGACTCGAACCCTTGACCCCCTCCTTACCATGGAGGTGCTCTACCAGCTGAGCTACGTCGGCGCTGAGGGGCAATCGTATCGCTGCCGGATCGTGCTTGTCTGGAGCTGTCAGCAGGCCTGGAGAGGTCAAGCAGGACGCTGCTGTCCACAACGTCTTCAGGTGCGTACCGCCTCAACGGCGTTACCGATATCGAGGGAGCGCTCAATCGAGAGCGGCCTATAGGTCCAGAAGCGAGCGCTCACATATATGGCGGTTGGGGGAGGAATCCCACGGGTACCTGATGGGCTCGGCCAAAGGATTTACGAACGGGAGGGTAATCCCCATGGACCTGCTGCTGCTTCTCATAATCGCTCTGATCGTCCTCAGCCTGGCAGGCGGGGCATTCGTCAATCCACTGGTCCTGCTGCTGCTCATCGTGGTGGTGATGCTGTTCCTTGGTCCCTACCGCGGGCGCAGGGCTCGCCTGTAGTCGGAGGCTCGCCTTGTAGTGAAGGCTCCGCCTGTGGAGTCCGAGGGCGGGCGACGGCGGGGTCTCGACGGCCCTGTGGGGCTCGCCTCGACAGCCGCCGAGTGGCACGCGGAAACGGCGAACGTGTGTTCGCCGTTTCCCGTCCGGATAGCTGAGTAGCTTCGTCGGCGTCTATGAAAGGGCTGGTTCGGCGGTCGGAATGCGAGCGCCGCTGGGCCTCGGTGCAAAGGAGGACCGACAAAATGGACGCGGACAGCAGGTGCGTTGCGATGGAGCAGGAGCGGCAGGCGGAGGCGGCGATACTGGGTCTGCTTCTGAACTTCGAGGCGGGAAGTATTTGGTCGGTGGAGGAGGTGGTGCGTCAGCTGAGCGCCCCCGACCTGGAGGTGATGGACGGCCTGGCAAGCCTGCAAGCGGCGGGACTGATCCATCGCGCGGGCGGCTTCGTGTTCGCGAGCCGAGCTGCCTCCAGCTTCGACCGGCTCGAGCTCTAGCGAGCGCTGGCCCGCCGACGCTCCGCTGGCGTCAGCTGATGTCGTCGAGCAGGTCGGCGGGCGAGGAGAGCTCGAGTCCCCTGGCGAGGATCACGATCGTCTCCAGGCGTGGGGAGCGCTTGCAGCGCTCCAGCAGGCTGATCTCCGTCCTGTGCAGGTCACATACGTCCGCAAGCGCCTCCTGGGAGAGCCCGACCCGAGTGCGGTGGCGGCGCAAATTTGCAGCGAACTGCTCGCGGACCGACTCCATGACTGACACTGTCGCGGTCCGCAGACGGAAGGTCTACAGACGATCGTCCTCAGCGGATCGCTGCAGGGTCCTGAGCTCATGCCGCCACAGCGCGTCTGATCTCCTGAGAGGGCACCGCATTGGTGACCCGCACGCCCATGCCTGACACCTTGCTGGGCAGGTCGAGTCTAAGCCAGCGCGACAGGCGTGGGCTGGGCGTCGAGATGATGACCTCCTGGAAGCCCTGTAGGTTGATCGCGTCTTCGACCGCGGCCACCGGATCGGGGTCCCCGACGATGCCCGCCACGGGCGCTCCGGCGGCCTCGCGCAGCACGGGCAGTGTCTCGGCAAGCGCGCTGCGTGCCTCGCCGAGGCCCTGGTCGTGGGGGTCCACCACCTTGTGCAGGCCATGGGTGGAGTTGGGCACCAGCAGCGTGAACGTGCAGGGCCCGCGATGCGCTCGCTCCCGCACGGCGTCGAGCAGAGATTGGGTGACGGCGGTCTTGTGCTCTACCACGAGCACCCGGACTGGGGTGGAGGACTCCATGACTGGAACTCCCTTCGATGTCACTTGAGTTGAGGACCACATGGATCCACGTCAGGGCCACAGGGGTCCGTGCTACTGCTTCATTACCCTTCCAGCGATGCGCGTGCACATCTCAGAGGAAAAAATCGAGATCAGGCTGACGGTGCTGGAGAAGGTGGTGGGCCTGCTCGGCGACATCTGCGTGCCTCTGTCGGATGTCAGCGAGGTGCAGGTGTTGGAGGACCCGCTGCATGACGTGATGCGCTCCGGGCTCAAGGTCGGGCTGCGACTGCCCTGGCTGTACTACCTGTGTCGCTCGATCCGCCTGGACCAGGCATGGGCCGTGCGGAGGGGAGTTCCCGCGGTGTCATTCGCGGTGCACAACCAGGGAGCGCTCGAGCGCGTCACGGTCAGCACGCCCGATGCGCAGGAGTTCGCCCGGAAGCTCGCTCGCGGCTGAGCGAGGGATGGTGGGGGCAGGATTCGAACCTGCGTAGGCAGAGCCAATCGGTTTACAGCCGATCTCCTTTAACCACTCGGACACCCCACCGGGCCCGCCGATGATAGCGAGCGGACTCGCCGCTCAGCTCGCCTGTGGCTGGCCGCTTGGCTCGCCCTCAGCTCGCCTCGCGCAGCAGTTGCGCCTCGGGCAGCGTCTGGAGCTTCTTGAGGGTGCGGTTCTCGATCTGGCGGACGCGCTCGCGGGTGATGTTGAAGGCGCGGCCGACCTCCTCGAGCGTGCGGGAGCGTCCGCCGGTGATGCCGTAGCGCATCTCGAGCACCTCGCGCTCGCGGCGGGGCAGGATCGCTAGGACCCGCCCGACGCTCTCCCGGCGCAGCGTCTCGGAGGCGGTCTCGAAGGGCGACTCGGCGGCGATGTCCTCGATGAAGTCGGCCAGCGCCGAGTCCTCCTCGTCGCCGATCGGTTTCTCCAGCGAGATCGGCTGCTGGGCCATGCGCAGGATCTCGCGCACTTCGGCCGTCGGCAGCTGCAGCTCGGCGGCGATCTCGGCCGGCGTGGGCTCGCGTCCGAGCTGCTGGATGAGCTGGCGCTCGGCGTGGACCACCTTGTTTAGCCGTTCGGCCATGTGCACCGGGATGCGGATCGTGCGGGCCTTGTCGGCGATGGCCCGGGTGACGGCCTGGCGGATCCACCAGGTGGCGTATGTGGAGAACTTGTAGCCGCGGCGGTAGTCGAACTTCTCCACTGCCCTGATCAGCCCCAGCGAGCCCTCCTGGATCAGGTCCAGGAAGGTGAGGCCGCGACCCATGTAGCCCTTGGCGATCGACACCACGAGGCGCAGGTTGGCTTCGACCATGTGCTGCTTGGCCAACACGTCGCCGCGCTCGATGCGCTTGGCGAGGTTGACCTCCTCGACGCCGCTGAGCAGCGGCACCCGGCCGATCGTGCGCAGGTAGAGCCGCAGCGAGTCGAGGCCGGCTTCGACGCCGCTGTCGCCTTCGGCGCGTCGCAGCTCCTCCAGGCGGGTGCGCAGGTCCGGCAGCTGCTCGGCGTCCACCTCGTCGTCGTCGTTGTCGTCGTCGGATCTGTCGTCTTCGTCGGCCTCGGGCGAGGGGGCGCCGCGGTGGAGCGGGATCGGCTTGGCGTCATCGGCGGCGTCTGTCAGACCGCTCTCGAGGCCTCCGGGGTGTCCGAGGATCTCGATGCCGTGCTCCTCGAGGAAGCTGAGTAGGTCCTGGACCTGCTCGGCCGTGAGCTCGGCTTCCTCGACGGCCGCGGCCAGCGCGTCGGCCGTCACGAAACCCCGTTCCTGGCCGTCGGCGATCAGGGCGTGCAACTCCTCCACGTTGACCACCGCGACGACCTCGGCATCCCCGATGCCGGCACCCTGCGGCACAGCTTCCTTCTCAACCACTTTGGACCCCCAGGATCCCGACTTCCCGTCGGAGCGGCTCCCCGCACCGACCTCCCCACTGCCCTACCGGTCTAGCTCCTCCTCTGGTGTTGCGCTATTCCCCATCCCGAGA
>DATHPT010000271.1:0-2944 GCA_035483615.1 Solirubrobacteraceae bacterium
CATCGGGCCCGGGGTCGGCGTGGTCCTCGCGGGCATCCTCATCGACTACGTCGGCTGGCGCGGCATGTTCCTGGTGTTCGGCGTGTGCTCGCTGCTCTGGCTCATCCCCTGGCTCGCGGTCAGGCTGCCGAGGATCGCGACCCAGCGAAGCGATCCGAGTGCGCCGACGCTCGGCATGGTGCTCTCGCAGCGAGGTCTCTGGGGCACGAGCCTCGGGCTCTTCTCGAGCAACTACATGTGGTACTTCATTCTGTTCTGGTTGCCGGGCTATCTGGTGAAGGAGCGCGGCTTCTCCATGCACGCCATGGAGCACGTGGCCACCGCCGGCTATCTGGTCGACGGTTTGAGCGCTTTCATCGTCGGTTGGGCCATCGACCGATACGTCCTGCGGGGTGGATCGGCCAACTTCGCCTACAAGCTCATCATGTTCATTGCGCACGTGGCGTGCGTGCCCAGCATGCTCGCCATGGGACTGGGCACGGAATCCATGGCCATCGCCGGCATGTTCGGCTTCCAGATCATGATGGGCGCTTCCTCCCCCGGCATGTACGCCATGTCGCAAATTCTCGCGGGACCCAGGGCCTCCGGCCGGTGGGTCGGCATCCAGAACTCCCTCGGAAATCTTCCCGGAGCGATCTCTCCCTGGGTCACCGGCATCATCGTCGACCGCACCGGACACTTCGCGCTGGCCTTCGTTGCCGCCGCCCTCGTGAGCGTGCTCGGCATCGTCGGCTGGATCGGGATCGTGCCCAGGATCGCGCCGATCAAATGGGGAACGCCGCGCGGTGTCGCGCCGCCCGTGGAAGAGGTCGCACCGACTTGAGTCCCGCCTTCTTGGGGCCCGCCTTCCTTGAGACGCGACCTCGAGAGTTAACCTAACGCCGGCGCTGTCGCACGCCCCCCACGTCGCCGGCCGACGACATACCCCGGCGCGCCTGCTGCCACTACCATGCGGTGCATATCGACAGGTAGTGCAACCATGTTCACCCGTTTGACAGAATCCGCCGAGGCCGCTTCCAGCAAGACGCTGGATGCGTTCGCGGAGGTCATTTGTGCGCTGGCACCGGAGGTCTGCAGCGTCTCGTTCCACGACGTCGCCGCCGACACACTGCTGCTCAGCGAGGACTTTCTGCTCCCCGAGGACCACAAGCTGGTCGAGGACTGCCTGGTGCGCGATCCGGCCGGCAGCTACACGATTCATTACGGACCGCGCGAAGGCTCGCGCTTCTCCATCGCCATTCCGGTGCGCGACACACGCGGCGAGGTCAACGGTGCGGTGCGCCTGACCCTCGATTCGGAGATCGACGATCCGCGAACCCAGGAGCCCCTCGAGCAAAGGCTCGCGCCGCTGATGGTCTGCCTCTCCGCCGAATTCGAGCGCCGCCGCGCGGCACCGCACCCGTCGGGCACCGACGACGTACAGCGCGCCGCAATCGAGAGCGCGCTCGAGGCCGAACGCTTCGAGCTCTACGTGCAGCCCATCCGCTCGCTCCGCGCCGCCGCCGGCGCTGCACGCTATGAGGTGCTGCTGCGGCTCAGGACCGGCGACGGCTCGCTGATCGAGCCGAAGCTGTTCTTCAGCGCCGCGGCCCATCGCAACTCCATGCCCGCGATCGATCGCTGGGTGGTGCGTACGCTCCTGCAGTGGCTCACCAACAACCGCCGGCTCTGGGCCCGGGCCCCGGCGGTGTTTTGCATCAACGTATCGCCGCAATAGATGACCGACGATCAATTCGTGCGCTTCGTCGAGACGTTCATGAAGAAGAGCGGCTTGCCGCCGCAGGTGCTCTGCTTCGAGATCACGGAACGCTTCGCCTCCTCCGGCGAGATCAGCATGGCGGAATCCATGCGCCGCCTCGAGGCGCTGGGGTGCGAAGTGGCGCTGGACAATTTCGGCGGCAACTCGCCCTCGTACGGCTATCTTCGCTCGGTCCCCGCTCATTACTTCAAGATCGACCGAGCGCTGGTCGTCGCGGCGCCCACCGATCGCGTCGCGCGTGCCATGATTTCCTCCATCGTGCGCATGGCGGGGGATCTCGGCGTGCGGACGGTTGCCGAGGCGGTGGAGTCGGACACCGAGCTTCAGGCCATGCGCTTACTGGGTGTCGACTATGCGCAAGGGTACCTGGTGGGCCGGCCGCAATCGCTCGTCAGCTATCGCTTCTCGCGCGGCGAGACGAATTAGCTTCCAGTCCGGGGACGGACCGCCGCATAGGGCCTGTCCACACGACGTGATATCCTCCTGCCGCCATGTGGCATACCCGAGGAGCGTCCGCATGAAAACGAGACACCTGGCTCGACGGGCCGGAGCGTGCACGTGGGCAGTGGTGCTATCGTCGCTGGCGGGCTTCGCGGCGGCCGATGCGACCCCGTACGAGCGGATGGCACCTCTCGAGCAATACCTGATGCCTCCCCCTTCCGAGATCGCGCTCGCGCGCAGTGCCGCGCCCGCCGCGATCTCCGGCAAGGCCACGATCCTGACCCTCGATTCGCAGGGTTACCAGACCGCCGTCCCCGGCACCAACGGATTCACCTGCCTCGTGGAGAGGTCGTGGATGGCGCCGTTCGAGAGCCCCGATTTCTGGAATCCGAAGATCAGGGGACCGGTTTGCTACAACCCGGCAGCGTCCAAGTCCATCCTCACGTATACGCTCCGGCGGACGAAGCTCGCGCTCGCCGGAGAGTCGAAGGAAAGGATTCTCGACGACGTTCGCGCCGAGATCGCGCGCAACGAGTTGCCCCCACCCGAGCCGGGCGCGATGTCTTTCATGATGGCGAAAGGTGGATACCTGAGCGATGCCGACGCCCATTGGCACCCGCACCTCATGTTCCACGTGCCGAAGGTCGCCAGCGCAAGCTGGGGAGCAAACCTGCCAGGGTCTCCGGTGATCCTCGACGACCGCGAGGTTCCGGAACCCCAGACGATTTTCATGGTGCCGGTGTC
>DATHPT010000272.1:0-5259 GCA_035483615.1 Solirubrobacteraceae bacterium
ATCGCCGCGATCGCACGCGAGAGCAACGCACCCGTGGGCACCTTGTATCACCGCTTCGGAAGCCGTGACGGTGTACTCGCGGCGGCATGGCTGCGAGCCCTGGAACGATTTCAGCAGGGCGCGCTGGCGGCAGCGAAGCACCCTGAGCCTCTGGAGGCAGCCATAGCGATGGCCACCTCACAGGTCAGCTTTGCGCGCGAGCACCCAGACGACGCGCGATTGCTCCTGACACTACGCCGCGACGACCTTCTCGACGCCGATCCTGACGACCGATTTCGGGCACGGCTGGAGATGCTGAATGCACCGCTGGAAGCGACCATCGCCGGGTTCGCGAGGGCATTGGCCGGGCAGGACGACAGTCGCTCGCTCGACACGATCACCCGCGCCGTTGTCGACCTGCCCAACTCAGCGATTCGTCGCCATGCGCGCGATCAGCGAGAGCTGCCCTCATGGCTGGAACACGACATCGCCTCGGCGGCCCGCAGGCTCCTGGAGCCCTGTCAGGGTGAACATGCATCCGAAGGCCCACGACACGCCGTGCAATAGGGATTCGACCCGGCTCGGTCATCGCACCTCGGCAAAGACGGCGGCCCAGTCATCCTTCATGCTCACCACCGTCCAGCCCTCCTTGGCGGCTCACTCGAGCGATCTCTCGGCACCCGCCGTGTAGGCGGGATCGTCGTGGAGCAGCAACAGCCGCAGCCCGCGGTGAGATAGGCCGCCGGCGTACTGAGCATCGGAATGTCTCCATTGGAGTTGCCGTCTGCCATAGCGCTTCCACATCTTGAAAGGCGTGTTGAACGCCCACGCCCAGCGTGATCCGCGACTCCGCCGGCTGATCGACGACGCGTCGTGATGGCCGGGGGCGCGCACGGTGAGTGAACGGTCTAGGGTGTCCTAACCGCTATCGGGACAGGGGTTTGCGTTGCTATACGTCGGACTGGGCATCATCTACATCTTTCTACTGCTTTTCCTTGGTGTCAGGACCTACCAAAATCGCCACTGGATCTTGCTGGTCCTTGGGTTCGTGATCCCATTTCTCTGGATCATCGGAGCGATACTGCCGCCGAAGGGCATGTCACACATGGACGAGCTCTACGCGCGTCGCGACAAGACCGACTGAGAGCGCTCCGTCTGAGAGCGCACGTGGCTATGCGGATCTGGCGCTATCGGCGCTTGGAGCCGATCAGCCGGTGGGCGCCGGCTGCATCACCGTGAAGGAGGCCCCCTGGGGATCGATCAGGCCGGCGAAGCGTCCGATCGGCATGTCCATCGGCTCATTCGTGACAGTCGCCCCGAGCTCGCGAGCCTTTGCGACGACGCCATCGCAGTCGGCAACGCCGAAGACCACGCCCCAGTGCGGCGGGATCTCAGCCGGGAAATACTCATCGCTCATCTGCATCATGCCTCCGACCTGTTTCCCGTCCAGCTCCCAAACCGTGTAGGTCTCCGGCGCACCCTCGAACGTGGGAGGACGCCCCTGCCAACCGAAGACGGCCGGGTAGAACGTCTTGCCCGTGTCGGCGTCGCGGGTAAGCAACTCGTTCCAGCAGAGCGAGCCCGGCTCGTTGACGAGATCCGCGCCGGTGAAGCTCTTCGGCTGCCAGACGCCGAACACAGCTCCAGTTGGATCGGTGAAAACCGCCATCCGTCCGATGTCCATCACATCCATTGGCTCAACCATCACGCCGCCGCCGGCAGCCTTCACCTTGGCCGCTGTCTCATCAGCATCAACGACGCTCACATAGGTGGCCCACGCGGTGGGTTGACCTTCCTGCATGTGGCCCATCAGGCCCGCGATGCTCTTGTCCTGCAACTGGAACATGCGATATCCGCCGGTCTCTTCGCCGCCCGGCTCGGTCGTGCTCCAACCCATCAGCTCGCCATAGAACTTCGCGGCGGCGTCGGTGTCTGGTGAAGACAATTCGACCCAGGACGGGGTGCCTGGTGCGTACTCGGGCATGGTTTTCTCCTTTGCGGACGGGACTTCATACGAGAGTGGCAGATCGACGCTTGCAATGCGCATCCTGCTCTAGAAAGCGGGAGATCGTGTGGCCATGCGGTAAATGGACCTGCTTGCCAATGCATGCCTTACCGGTTCAATTCATGTCTTCCCGGTCGGCGCGCGCGCTATTCGCCGCGATGATGACTGGGGACGACGATTCCGGCCTCGTAGGCAAGCACGACAGCTTGGACACGGTCGCGCAGGTCGAGCTTGGAAAGCACCCGAGCCACATGCGTCTTGACCGTCGTAGCAGAGACGATCAATTGCTCGGCGATCTCGGCGTTGGAGAGGCCGCGGGCGATCAGCCCGAGGATCTCGAGCTCACGCGCGGTGAGCTCTCCGAGCCCTGGCGGTGGCTCGGGCGTGCGCGGACGCGTGCGCACGAAGGACTCGATCAGCCGGCGGGTGACCGATGGAGAGAGCAACGAGTCACCCTCGGCCACTACACGGATCCCGGCCACAAGCTGCTCCGGCGGGACGTCCTTGAGCAGAAACCCGCTGGCGCCGGCATGGAGCGCGTCGAAGACGTACTCGTCGAGGTCGAAAGTGGTCAGCATCAACACGCGCGGCGGCTGACGACTGGCGGCGATGATCCGCCGCGTGGCCTCAAGGCCATCCATCTTTGGCATGCGGATGTCCATGAGGACGATCTCGGGCTGGGAGCGGCGCGCGGCCTGAACCGCCTCCTCCCCGTCCTTGGCCTCGGCGAGCACACGCAGGTCCTGCTCTGCCTCGAGGATCATCCGAAAGCCCGCCCGCACAAGCGCTTGGTCGTCGGCGATCAGGATGCCGATGCTCATGCCGGGACCGTTGCTACTGCGGCAAGCGGCAGCCTGGCTTGCAAAGCGAACCCGTCACCCTCCGTGGGCAAGGCGCGCAGGCTGCCGTCGTACAGGGCGATGCGCTCAGATATGCCGTGCAACTCCCGCTCGAGCTCGGGCATAGGGCCATCGCCGCGGACGTCGAGCTCGAGCCGCCCTGTGCCATAGCGCACGGTGACTGTCACGTTGCTACTGCGATAGTGGGCGGCGCTGAGCAGTGTCGCCTCGATCACCCGGTAGCCCACCAGGTCAAGGCCGGGCGTGAGGTCGATCCGCTCACCCTCGGTGCACAGCTCGCAAGCCAGGCCAGCCTGGCGAATCGAGTCGAGCAGGCTCGCGAGTTGATCGAGTCCGGGTTGAGGAGCAAGCGCACGCTGGTCGTCGTCCTTGCGCAGCATCCCGAGCAGGCGGCGCATGTCGGCAAGTGCCTCGCGGCCGGTCCGCTCGACGGTCAGAATCGAGTCGCGGGCTCGCGACGGGTCGCTGCGCAGCAGCCGCCGTGCGCCGCCCGCTTGGATCACCATCGCGCTGACGCTGTGGGCGATGATGTCCTGCAGCTCGCCGCCGATCCGCTCGCGCTCCTGGGCGATCGCAGCGCGCTCATGGCGCTCGTGCTCGAGGGCGGCCTGCGTCGCCAGCTCACGAAAAGCACCCGCGCGGCGACCACGCTCGCGGGCCACGCGCCCGACGAACCACGGAGTGACAAACACCACGATGAGTACAAACAGCCCCGAGCCGACCGCGCTCGAGGCGTTCGGTTCAGTGACAAAGACGAAACCACTGAACGCGACGGCGCCGAGGGCAAGCGCTCGCAGGCCCTGGCGCAAATCAAGCCAAGCGCCGGGGCCGTAGGCGAGCAGGGCCAAGGCAAGCATTATGGCGATGCCGCTCAAAGCGCCGAGCCCGTTGCCGAGCAGCGCCTGGATCGTCATGGCGGCCGAGGCGAACACGAGCGCAGCGGCGGGCCGGCGACGTCGCACGGCGACCGGCGCGACGACAAGAGCGGCCGCAACCATGGTCAGCGGCAAATGCGCACCTCGGACAGTGCCGGCGAGCAAGCATTCGAGCTCGATCCAGATCAGTAGCACTATCGCCACGAGCGCGTCGATGCGTTCGCGATCGACACGGGCCAGGCGCTTGTGCAGGGCGATCATTGGACCCGCCCCTCGCACGGAGCCCTTCATTTTTGGACCAGCCCCTGAGCAGGGCCCGTCATTGGAGCGGTTCCTGGACAAGCGGGAGTCGCGCGCGCACCGCGAACCCACGCGCCGAGCCGGCGCCGGCCTGGATGCTGCCGCCGTGGAGTGCGGCCCGCTCGCGCATGCCGGCGATGCCGTGTCCGCCCGCGAAGCCATTCTCGGCAGCTGGGCCGCGCCCGTCGTCTATGACCTCGAGCTCGAGCGCGTCGCACTCCCAGCGCACGCGCACCTCGGCGCTGGCTGGGCCGGCGTGCTTGATCGCGTTGGTCAGAGCCTCTTGGACGATTCGATACGCGCACAGGTCAAGCGCCGGTGAGAGCGGCGCCGCAGCGCCCTCCACGAGCAGATCGGTGGTAAGGCCGGCCGCGCGCGTGCGGGCAAGCAGATCGTCGATGTCTGCGAGCCCCGGCTGCGGCGCCAGCGCGCGTGGGTCACGGCCGCCGTCAAGCGCGCCCAGGAGCCTGCGCATCTCGGCCAAGGCCTCGCGCCCGGCGCGCTCGACCGAGCGCAGCGAGGCATCGGCGCGATCGGGCTCGGAGCCCATCACGGTACGTGCGCCCGCGGCCTGGATCACCATCACCGACACGCTGTGGGCGATCACGTCGTGCAGCTCCCGCGCGATCCGTGCGCGCTCGCCGCTGGCCGCCGTGCTGGCGCGCTGCTCGCGCACTGCGTCAAGTCGCTCGGCTCGCTCGCGATATGTCCGTTCGAGGATGCCACGCTCGCGCAAGAACTGACCGGTGCCCCACGGCAACAGCACCAAGAAAGTCCCTGTGAAGAGGAAGTCGGAGAATTTCCCCGTCTCGATCATGACGCTGAGGCAGGCTCCCAAAAGCACAACCACCAAAGCCGACCGGGCGCGCCGGCCACCCAGGAAAGCCCCGGCGCCGTAGAAGACCAGGATCAGCGCCAGGATCGCGCTCGGACTGCTCTGGGTCAGCCTTCCGCCGACAGCATCCTGTGCCGGGACCGCGACGAAGACCACGAGCAGCGCCGCGAAAGGCCAGCGACGGCGGACCATCACCGCCGCGGAGATCGCCACCGCCGCAAGCGCCTCGGCCGCCTGGTGATGGACGCTTGCACCCAGCCAGATCTGAAACTCCATTGCAAGCAGCAACACCAGCCCCACCAGCTCGTCGACCCGCACAGGCTCCAAGCGGGGGAAACGGCCGGATGAGCCGCGCGCGCGGAGGAGCATGTCCGCAAAAGTAGCGCCGCGCTGGGGCTGGGGCGT
>DATHPT010000273.1:0-3505 GCA_035483615.1 Solirubrobacteraceae bacterium
GCGTCGGCCAGCTCGTAGGCCTCCTCGACCGTGTGAGGAACGATCGAGCGCTCGTCCTGCTCGCGATCCCAGGGGCACTCGCGACGCAGCCTGTGCGTCAGCTCGTCCAGAGCGAGCACGGCCTGCGATGGGGACGGGTCAGACGTGGACACAGCAGCAGACATCAGACGTGAACACAGCAGGCATCCGACATGGCACAGCAGGCTGAAACGTCACCGGGGCGATCCCGGATCGCGACGCTATTTCGCTGTGGTGGACCCGGACGAGCTGGTGGTCGTCGGGGTGGTCGTCTGGGGCGTGGCCGTGGTCGGCGTGGCCGTGCTGGGCAGCGTGGAGGTCTTCGGCGCCTTGTAGGCCTTGCAGTCCATCACCGAGTATTCGTTGCGGCATTCGGTGCGGGCGGTCCACTTCTTGCGGAATTCCTTCACGAATTCGCTGAGCGCCTTCTGCTGCTTCTGAGCGGTGATCTGCTGCTGGATCGAGGACTGCACCTTCGACAGCGCCTGCTGGCTGCCGGGAATCGTCTTCTTGACTTCATAGACGTAGTAGCCGAAAGGCGTCTTGATCGGGCCACCCAGAACATTCACCTGGGCTTTGAAGACGGCTTCGTCGAGCGCCTTCTCCTCCTGACCCTTGGTCACACCCGGGAGCGATCCGCCGGCGGCCTTGCTGACCGGGTCGATCGAACTGCTCTTGGCGACGGTCGCGAAGCTCTTGCCCGATTCGAGTTCTTTCTTTGCCTTTTCGGCCTGGGCGAGGGTCTTGGTGAGAACGATCAGGATGTTGCGCTTTTCGGGCTGACCGTATTGCGACTTGTGCTGTTCGTAGTAGGCCGAGATTTCCTTCTGGCTCGGCTTCTTGCCCGCTTCCTTGCTGACCTTCGCCTGAATCTTCGAAGAGAGCAGGTCGAGCTTCACCCGCAGCAGCAGATCGGACACCGTGTAACCGGTGCTCGCCAGGAATTTCTGGAAGTCGGCTTCCTTGGGGAACTGCTGGGCCTTGATCTGGTTGAACTGCTTCTGGACTTCGGCGTCGCTGACTTTCACACCCCGTTCGGAGGCCTCGCCGATCACCCAGTTGGCGGAGATCAGGTAACCGAGCACCTGCTGCTTGAGGGAGGCGTACTGCTGTTCGCACTGAGACTTCAGGGCAGCGGCGGTCGGCTTGGATTGACCCTTGGCCGGCTTCGGCGCGGTGGCTTCCAGATGTGCGATGCAGGCTTTGTAGGTGGGGGGATCCGGGACGACTGCCTTGGGGGCCGTCTGGCCTGCCGTGGTGGCGGCGGCGGCGCTGGATCCCGCGGCGACCGTCATCCAGTGATTGAAGGCGGTGTTCGTGATCGGGGTGCCGTTGACGCTGACAACAGCGTTGCCGGGGATGCCGCTGCTGCCGCACGCGGCAAGCGTCACCCCTGTAAGCAAAACGGCGCCGAGCGCCGCAATTTGACCCGATAGTTTGGACACGACGCGGGCACTCTAGCGGAAACATCCCAAGCTGTGCTTAACGACTTCCTTAAAGATGCCTAAGCGCCCTTGAGACTCCCCAGGAGCGCCCCTCACATTGCTGCTAAGCCGCCTCGCGGGTGATCGCAAGCAGGACGTCGGCGGCTCGCACCACCGTCGGGAAGCGCTGCTCGCCCTCCTTGGGCACGCGCACCGAGACCTGCGAGCGACCAGACTCGTACAGGGCCTCGGGCAGCTCCTCGCGCAGGCGCTTGGCACGCACTGAGTCGAGCTCGATCGGGGTGACCGCCAGCCGGTCGCCGCGGAAGCTCACGGCCCGGGCGCCGGCCTGGCCGAACTTGATGCGGGCGCGCTGCAGCGCCAGCAGGTTGCCAAGCGGCTCGGGCACCGGCCCGAAGCGATCCTCCAGCTCCTCGCGCAGGCGCTCGACTTCCGCCACCTCCACCGCCGAGGCCACTCGACGATGGACCTCGATCTTGGCCTGCTCATAGGGAACGTAGTCGGCGGGTATGTAGGCGTTGACGTTGACGTCCAGGCGCACCGGCTCGGGCAGCTCGCCCTCCTGCTCCCCCTCGGCGGGGCCCGCCTGGCGGACGGCTTCGTCGAGCATCTGCATGTACAGCTCGAAGCCGAGCGCCGCCACGTGGCCCGACTGCTCGTCTCCCAGCAGGTTGCCGGCGCCCCGGATCTCCAGGTCGCGCATCGCGACCTTGAATCCGGCGCCCAGCTCGGTGTAGTCCGACAACGCCGACAGGCGCTGGGCGGCATCGGGGGTGAGCGCGGCAGCCGAGTCATACAGCAGATAGGCGTAGGCGCGCTCGCGGCTGCGCCCGACCCTGCCGCGGATCTGGTAGAGCTGGGCCAGGCCGAAAGCGTCGGCGTGCTCCACGATCAGGGTGTTCGCCTGCGGGATGTCGATGCCCGACTCGATGATCGAGGTGCACACGAGCACGTCGGCGCCGCCCTGCAGGTAGTCCATCATCACCGCCTCGAGCTCCCCCTCGCCCATCTGGCCGTGGGCCACCGCAAAGCGGACGCCCGGGCACATCGCCCGTAGGCGCTCGGCGGTCTCCTCGATCGAATCGACGCGGTTGTGCATGAAGAACGCCTGTCCTTTGCGCTGGTGCTCGCGCAGGATCGCGCGCTTGACAAGCTCCTCCTCGTACTCCCCCACATACGTCTTCACCGGCCGGCGCCCTTCAGGCGGGGTCTCGATCACCGAGATCTCGCGCAGCCCGGCAAGCGACATCTGCAGGGTGCGCGGGATCGGGGTGGCGGACATCGAGATCACGTCCACCTTCAGCTTGAGCTGGCGCAGAAGCTCCTTCTGCTTGACCCCGAAGCGCTGCTCCTCATCGACGATCAGCAGGCCGAGGTCCTTGGCGCGCACATCGCGCGAGAGCACCCGGTGGGTGCCGATCAGGATGTCGACCGAGCCGCCGGCGAAGCCGGCGAGCGCCGCCTTCTGCTCGGCGGCGCTGCGAAAGCGCGAGACGTGGTCGACGGTGAGCGGATAGTCGGCCAGGCGCTCGGAGAAGGTGCCGTAGTGCTGCTGGGCGAGGATCGTGGTGGGCACGAGCATCAGCACCTGCTTGCCGTCCCCGGCCGCCTTGAAGGCCGCCCGCAGCGCGACCTCGGTCTTGCCGTAGCCGACGTCGCCGCACACCAGCCGGTCCATCGGACGGGGCGCTTCCATGTCGGCCTTCACCAGCTCGATCGCTTCGAGCTGATCGGCGGTCTCGGTGTAGGGGAAGCGCTCCTCGAACTCGCGCTGCCAGTCGGAGTCCGGCTCGAATGCGTGGCCGCTGCGCCGCCGCCGCTCGGCATAGAGGCTCAGCAGCTCCCCCGCGAGCTCCTGCGCGGCGCGGCGAGCCCGCGCCTTCATCGCCTCCCAGCGCGAGCCTCCGAGCTTCGACAGCGGGGGGCCGCCCTCGCCACCCGCCCCGACATAGCGGGAGATCTTCGCCAGCTGGTCGGTGGGGACGAACACCCTGTCATCGCCCTGGTATTCGAGATAGAGATAGTCGCGGGTCACGCCGGCC
>DATHPT010000274.1:0-9545 GCA_035483615.1 Solirubrobacteraceae bacterium
GCAGAAGCAGCTGTGGCTGCCAAACTGGAGTCATGAACTGGCTGATCACGATCCTGGGGATCATGGCTCTGATCGTTCTGCACGAGGTGGGGCACTTTGCCGCGGCGAAGGCCGTGGGGATGCGCGTTGAGCGCTTCTCTCTGTTCTTCCCGCCGAAGCTCGTGGGGATCAAGCGTGGGGAGACCGAATACATGATCGGCGCGATCCCGGCGGGCGGCTACGTGAAGATCACGGGCATGAACCCGGAGGAGATCGAACAGCTCTCGCCGGAGGTCGCTCGTCGGGCCTACTACACGCAGGCGCCCTGGAAGCGAATCGTGGTGATCCTCGCCGGTCCCGGGGTCAATCTGCTGATCGCCTTCGCCCTGTTCTGGGGTGTGCTGTTCGTCGGCAGCATGAACGGGGCTCTCACACTCGAAGGCGTCAACCCGAACGTCTCGACGCTGAAGCCCGCCACGACCGCGATCGGGGCGGTCGAGCACAACATGCCGGCCACAGGGGTGCTGCGCGCCGGCGACAGGATCCTGACAGTGGACGGCCACCCGGTGAGTGAGCGCACAGCGGTGGAAGCCATCTCCGCGCACCGCTGCGCCGGCGCCGCGAGCGACGGCTGTCGCGCCAAGACGCCCGTGTCCGTCACGGTGCGCAGGGGCGGCGAGACCGTCAGGCTCTCGATCACACCCCGCTACAACGGGGAAGCGAAACGCATGCTGCTGGGGTTCGAGTTCGCGCCCCCCGGTGCGAAGTCGTTCGGCGTGCTGGCAGCCGCCGGAGCGTCCGTGCGTGAGATGTGGGGGATGACCACACAGACTTTCAGCGGCCTCGCCAAGGCTCTCACAAGCTCCAAGCAGCGCCATCAGATCAGCAGCATCGTCGGCATCAGCCAGGTCACCGAGCAAGCCGTCGCTGCCGGGCCCGGCAGGGCGCTGGTCGTGATCGGCTACGTCTCGCTGGTGCTCGCGGTCCTCAACCTGCTGCCGTTCCTGCCGCTCGACGGCGGCCACGTGCTGTGGGCGGTGGCCGAGAAGCTGCGCGGGCGGCGTGTGTCATTGACCGCCATGTGGCGCTTCAGCTCGGTTGGGATCGCGCTGCTGTTGTTCCTGGTGGTGAGTGGCTTCAGCAACGACATTGGTCGGCTCGGCGGCTGATCAAGTAAGTATCACTTAGTCCCTGCGGACTAAGTGAGAGACACGGGTCGACCACGGCTGGGGCCTTCTCTAAGCTGGGTGCGCCCATTGGTAGGTTTGCTCAAGCTCTTTGAGGTCTGCGGAGCTGGCACACGTGGTCTGCACGAAATCGACCGGCGGGTCCTAAGTAATGTTTTTACAACATTGACCCCGACGGGGTCGACGTTGACGACTCCGGGTTGCCATCTCACAATATTAATTTGCTTGATCAGAGGGTGATGCTATGGGTTCCTTTTTCGGTAATAGATTTTATCCGCCGCTGGTGTTCCACGATTCGGCTAAGGCAATGTTCGGAGCCGTCTCCACATTTGTCCTCCTGGTCACAGTATGTTTGATTTCGGTGATCGAAAAGCCTTTGTTCGGTCAGAATCAACTCACTCCCACCGGTCTTGACTACTTCATCAAGGGAGGGGCTGGAATAATTGCTTGGCTTTTCCTGCGGGCCTCCTCTGATGAGATTCACAACCTCTTTGTATTGCTTGCCAAGGCGATGCGGATAGGTGGCGAAGATGACATGTATTATCTGGATAACAGAGACATCGTTCCGCGGCGGCTCCGAAGGGTAGTCACGAATCTTTGGATACCGGTGACGCTCCAGTTCTGGCTGGTGGGATGGTTGATATATGCGTCCGGGGGGCTCGCAAACAGTCCCTATACCTCGGTTCTGCTGGCAATGATGATAATCGGGCAAAGCGTCTACCCTGCTCCGCCAATCCGCCTCGGCTCCGACCCGAGGTTGCGCGACTTTCTCGTTTTCATAGGGCGTATGGCTCGCTACTACGCATATCCACAATTGATGTTCGGATCTCTGCTGATAGGGCTGGCGCTGTTGCAGCAGTATCACCCGATGGTGACCAAGCCTGCTCCGGCCGCCCAGACGATATTCGTCACGCAGGTGAGCATCTTTGTGAGCATGTGTGTTCTCTTCATCACAAGACGCCTCGATCGAACCGTGGCTCCCGGTACAAGAAGCTGAGTTCAATCGGTCATTGGTGGTCGGGTGAGCGTATGCACACCCAGCTCTTGACCAGTGGCCCGACCCGCTCCGCCAGCGCCGGCCCGAACAGCGACTCCATCTGAGCGCGCGACAGCAGCGAGATCTCCTCCCAGTCCCCGGCTGCGCCCAGACGCCAGTAGGGCTTGCGCAGACCGGGGGGTAGCCAGTGGGCGCCGGGCAAGAGCGAATGAGGCTCGACCGGGAAGGAGCGGGCCGGCGTTTGCACGAACCAGCCGCGCCCCACGCGGCGCACCTCGGCCGCGAACGCTGGGCGGCGGGCGGGGGGGACGTGCTCGATAACGCTCGAGCAGTACACGAGATCGAACTCGTCCTCGAGGAACGGCAGGCCCTCGGCGGCGTCGGCGCGCACGAACCGGCCCGGATAGCCGGGACGCTCGGCCAGGTCCACACCTGTGATGTCGAGGTCTGGTGCGAGCGCCCGCAGGCCGAGCGCCCCGCAGCCGACGTCCAGCACACGTGCTCCTGGGGCGATTCCCGTGAGCGAGAAGAACCGCTCGTGGCGCCGATGGCGGGCGCGCGAGGCCAGCGGCGAGGCGATGCGGGCGAGCGGTCCGCGAGCGGTGGCGTACACGTCGCCGGGGGCAGTCATCGTAGAATCAGCCTATGGCTTCCAAGCGTCAGATCCATGTTGGTCCCGTGCCGGTCGGCGGTGGGGCGCCCGTGGCGGTGCAGACCATGACCAAGACCGAGACCGCCAACCTGGCGGCCACGATGGAGCAGATCCGCAAAGTCGCGGACGCGGGCGCGGACATAGTGCGGGTGGCGGTGCCACGCGAGCAGGACGTGGAGTCGCTGAAGCGGATCGTCCTGGAGTCCCCGATCCCGGTGATCGCCGACATCCACTTCAACCACACACTCGCACTGAAGGCGATCGAAGCGGGCGCCCACTGCGTGAGACTGAACCCCGGCAACATCGGCGGTCCCGAGAAGGTGGCCGAGGTGATCGCGCTGGCCAAGCGCCACGGAACCCCTTTGCGGGTGGGGGTCAACAGCGGCTCGCTGCCAAAACACCTGCGCGACCTTGAGTACGAGAACCCGGTGGAGGCCCTGGTGACGGCGGCGGTGGAGACCGTCGAGCTGATGGAGCGCCTGGAGTTCGGGAACTTCAAGGTCTCGATGAAGTCGACCTCGGTGCCCAACACGATCGCCTCCAACCGCATGCTCGCCGAGCGGATCCCCTATCCACTCCATCTCGGGGTCACCGAGGCCGGAACCAAGTGGTCGGGCTCGCTGAAGTCGGCGGTCGGCCTCGGCACGCTCCTGGCCGACGGCATCGGCGACACGATTCGCATCTCCCTGTCCACCTTCCACGCCGAGGAGGAGGTGAAGGTCGCCTGGGAGATTCTGAAGGCGCTGAAGCTGCGCGAGCGCGGGCCGGTGCTGATCGCCTGTCCCACCTGCGGGCGCCTGCAGTTCGACATGGACACCGTGGTGGTCGAGGTGGAGCGCCGCCTTGAAGCCTACGAGGACCCGATCGAGGTTTCGGTGCTCGGCTGCGCGGTGAACGGCATCGGCGAGGCCAGGCACGCGGACTTCGGCATCACGGGGGCGAAGGACATGGGGATGATCTACTCCAAGGGCGAGCCCCTGAAGAAGGTCCCCACCAACCAGTTGGTGGACGAGCTGTTCAAGGAGATCGACCGCTACTACGCCGCCGGCAAGACCGTCCAGCGCGACGAGCGTGCCGCGGCGGAGGCCAGGGAGTGGCTGGCGGCCAACGAGGACGCCACGGCGATGACGCCTGAGAAACTTGCGGCGCTCGAGGCTGCCGCGGCCGAGCAGGAAACCGAGGCGGATGCTGTGCTCGAGTCGATGCTTGAGCCGGCGGGCACATCTGCTGGAGGCAATGGCGTGGTCCTGGACGAGTCGGCCTCGCCCGTGGCCGGTCGTCGCTTCAGCCGCGGCTGAATTGCGAGTTATACGGCGCTTTCTCTAGGGATAGAGTCGGTAAGCCGCTGGTACCGATTTGCTACCATTTTGGTATGAGTAAGCAAATAGCGGTTCGCCTATCAGATGACCTTGTCGACTTCGTTGACGAGGTAGTGGTGTCCGGTGCGGAGCGCAGTCGTGCGGCGGTCGTCAGCCGGGCACTCGAGCGAGAGCGCAGGCGTGTGGTTGCAGAACACGATGCCCAAATCCTTGCTCGTACTGGCCCGGATCCGGACATGGTTGCTCTTGCTGAGCACACTGTCGGCTTGCCCTCTGCGCTTGCTTGATGCGCCCGATCCACGTCGCGCACCTCGACAAGGCTCGGCCTGTGCTCATCCTTACGCGTGAATTGGTGCGTCCACACCTAGGAACGGTTACGGTTGCGCCGATCACCACCACCGTCCGCGGACTCTCAACAGAGGTGCGCGTCGACGTGGCAAACGGTCTTGCGGGACTCTCTGCTGTGAGTTGCGACAACATCACCACTATTCCGACGGATGTCTTGGGAGCACAGATAGGGGTACTGCTCGACCGCCAAGAGTCGTCCCTCGCTGACGCAATCAAGGCAGCATTCGATCTCGATTGAACGCTGCCAGTCGCCTGTGGCGCGCGAACTAAGTCTTTCGGTTCGCGCGCCGCGTCTTAAGCGCTCTCAGTTCGCAGACGCGAACCGCTCGGCGACCTTGCCCCAATCGACCGTGTTCCACCATGCATCGAGGTAGTCGGGACGCTTGTTCTGGTACTTCAGGTAGTAGGCGTGCTCCCACACGTCGACGCCGAGCAACGGGGTGGAGCCCATGGAGATCGGGTTGTCCTGGTTGGGCGTGCCCACGATCGCCAGTGCCGAGCCGTTGTGCACGAGCCAGGACCAGCCTGAGCCGAACTGGTTGACCCCGGCCGTCTTTAGCGCGGTCTGGAAGTCGCCGAAGGATCCGAAGGCGGAGGCGATCGCGTCGCCGAGCTCGCCGTCGGGAGCGCCGCCGCCATTCGGCGACATGCTCTCCCAGAACAGCGAGTGGTTGTAGTGCCCGCCGCCGTTGTTCTGCACAGCGGTGCGCTTGTCGGCCGGCACCTGGGAGAGGTCCTTCAGCACATCCTCGATCGCCGCGTCGGCGAGCGGTGTGCCCTCGAGTGCCGCGTTGACCTTGTCCACGTAGGCCTGATGGTGCTTGTCGTGGTGGATTTCCATCGTGAGCTTGTCGATGTGGGGCTCGAGCGCGTCGTATGCGTAGGGAAGCGGCGGTACGGAGTAGGCCATCGGGGCTCCTCGTGTCGGGGACGGTTGTCCGTAATTCATAGCGTGCTACGGGGCTCGGGGCCGGGGACGCCCGCACCCGAGTACACCTACCGGGATTTGAGGTTGGGCAAACACGCTCGGCGTCGCGCCAGACCCCTTGGAGCGGAACGCCGCATAGGATGTCGGCGAGCGCCATGACCCGACTGACCGAGTACCTGCTGCCCACCGAGAAGCAGGCTCCGGCCGATGCCGAGGCGATCTCGCACAAGCTGATGGTGCGCGCTGGACTGATACGCCAGATGGGCACTGGTATCTGGACATGGCTGCCGGCCGGCTGGCGGGTGCACCAGCGCGTGGTGGCGATCGTCCGCGAGGAGATCGATGCGATCGGCGGCCAGGAGATGCTGATGCCCCTGCTGCAGCCTGCCGAGCCGTGGCGCAAGACCGGGCGCTTGGAGATCGACGAGCTGTTCAAGCTCTCAGACCGCAAGGGCTCCGAGCTCGTGCTGGCGATGACCCATGAGGAGGCGGTCACCCTCCACGTCGCCCAGACAGTCAACTCCTACCGGGACCTGCCGCTGATCCTCTACCACTTCCAGGTCAAGGAGCGCGACGAGCCGCGCCCGCGGGCTGGGGTCTTGAGGACACGCGAGTTCGTGATGAAGGACTCCTACAGCTTCGATCGCGACCGGGCCGGCTTGGAGAAGAGCTATGAGCTGCACGTGGGCGCCTATGACCGCATCATGGAGCGCACCGGTTTGCGCTTCTACCGCGTGGAGTCAGACGTTGGCATGATGGGCGGCGTGGGGGCTCATGAGTACATGGCCCCCTGCCCGGCGGGCGAGGACGAGGTCGCCCTCGCGCCCGGCTACGCGGCCAACATGGAGGTCGCTGAGAAGCTTCCCGACTTTCGCAGGGTGGGGGACTCCTACATGCTCGGCGAGCAGGAGCTCACGGTCGAGCCGGCGATCGAGATCGGCAATATCTTCAAGCTCGGCACGCGCTACTCCGAGGCGTTGGGCGCCAACTATCTCGATGAGCACGGCGCAGAGCTGCCGATCTGGATGGGCTGCTACGGGATCGGCCCCGCCCGGATCGTGGCGGCGGCGGTCGAGCAGTTCGCAGACGAGCACGGGATCTCCTGGCCGCGCGCGCTCGCGCCGTTTGCGGTGCACCTCGTGGCGGTGGGCCGTCCCGGCACGCCCGAGCGGGATGTGGCGGAGAAGCTGTACGAGACGCTGCTCGCGGGCGGGGTGGATGTCATCTATGACGATCGCGAGGCCGGCCCGGGAGAGAAGTTCGCCGATGCCGAGCTGCTGGGCTGCCCCGTGCGCCTGACCGTCGGACGGCGAAGCCTCGAGTCTGGAGAGGTCGAGGTTCAGATACGTCGCGGGCGCAAGGACGCTCCCGGGCTGCCGCTTGACGGCGAGCCAGGCGAGCTGTTGCGGGCCTTGGACGAGCTGTGTCGGGACCTTCCCTAGGCCCTGCCGACGACAGCTCTGCTGAGGCACGCGACGCCGCGGGAGGCGGGCGAGACAGCGCTCCGCGACTGACCGTTCGCCGCCTGGTGGGCCTTGATCGCTCGGGGCCGTCCCCGCGGCAGACGCTCGCCGGCGAACCGCTGCGGCCGTGGACGATCCCAAACGCGATCGGATTCGCGCGACTCGCGCTGATTCCGGTGTTCCTGATCGTGGCCCTGTCGAGCGACGATGGCGTGAGCGCGCTCGCGGCGACCCTGTTCGCGGTGATCGGCTGGGGCGACTACGCCGACGGGATCGCGGCGCGGGTGACGCGCCAGTACAGCCGCCTGGGGGCGCTGATGGACCCTGTGACCGACCGGCTGCTCGTGATCTGTGGGGTGATCGTGTGCTGGGACTTCGACCTGCTCCCGCGCTGGGCGCTTGCGGTGCTGATCGCGCGCGAGCTGTTCATGATCGCGCTCGGGCGCTATGGCCTCACGCGCGGGGTGGACCTGCGCATCAACTGGCCCGGTCGGATCTCGGTGGCGCCGCTGATGGGGGCGTTGTTCTTCGCGATGGTCGGACTCGGCACATTCGCCGAAGCGCTCCTGTACATCGGGCTGGCGCTCGCGCTGCTCGCTAGTGCGCTGTATGTGCGCTCGGGACGCGCGCAGCTGCGCGCGCGCGCCACATAGCCACCAGCTTTTCGACCGCGAGCCACGCCCCGATCGTGCCGGAGCTCAGCAGCAGGGCCATCAGGCTGACGTTGTAGCGCGGCTGATCGTTGAACAGCGTCGCGAGCGCCGCCACCGAGAGCAGCACGCCGGTGCTCACCACCAGCACGAAGCGGCGCGTGAGGGCCAGCCCCGCGAGCAGGCCGATCCAGGCGAGCCACAGGTAGATCGCGTGCTGGGTCTTGCTCGTGTCGGGGTGGTAGGTGCCGTTGCCGCCGCTCCACACGTTGTCCCACATCTTCCAGAACTTGCCCCATAGCATCGCCGTGAACGCGGCCGGTTTGCCGAGCGCGTACTTGCGGACGTTTTCGAGGTTTTCCTTATTGACCGCGTCGTTCTCGGAGAGACCGGGATGGCGTGCTTCGATCAGGCGGAACACGGGCGCGGCGCTGTGTTGCCAGTAGCGCCCGCAATCCTGGGGGAAGTGGCGGCAAACTTCCGGCGCCAGCTGCTCCTCGGTGGGCACCAGCGCGCCTTTGCCCGGCAGGTAGCTGCCGATGAAGAACGCGTCGGGACCCGAGTTGGTGATCGGCACGAACCGCCCCTCCTTGTCCGAGGCATAGGCCAGCCAGGGCGAGAGTGTGAGCAGCAGCGCTACGAGGTACACGCCGCCGCGCTTCACCGCGGTGCGCCAGTTCGGGCGTCCAGCGAGCGCCAGCGCCAGCGCGATCACGGCCATGCCGACGGCGAGGTCGCTGCGCGTCAGGCACGCCAGACCGCCGACCACGCCGGCGGCGCCAAGCGCGAGCAGTTCCCGGCGTCCGCCGAGCCGTCGATGGGCCAGCACCGCCGCGGCGACCGCCGCCACCAGCATCAATGCGCCAAGCGGCTCGCTCAGGAACGTGCGCGTGGCCACCACCAGCGGCACATAGCCGGCCACCAGCGCGGTGGCGATCACGGCGGCCCAGGGGCCCGCCAGGATCCACACGAGCGCAGCCACCAGCACGAGCGTGGAGATCCCGATCGCGAGCTGCACGTACTGGGCGGGACCGCTGGCGTGGGTGGCGAGTCGCAGCGAATGGTGGCCCGAGAGCCTGGTGGCCACGGCAAACGCGACGGAAGTGCCCGGCGGCCACTTGAACGTCGCGTAGCGTTCGTCTGCCAGGATCCTGTTGGCGTTGCCGACGTAGCCGTTCTCGTCGGCGGACAGGTGCGTGTTGGTCCCGATCGCATTCGCCCGTGCGATACCGCCGGCGATCACGATCAGTCCTATCAGCAGCGCCGCTATGGCCTGGCTGCGCGTGAATCTCGGTTTGGACACTCTCAAGCTCAACTTCACCTTTTGGTCTATACTCGGACGGCAGCATGGCAGCACAGGCAGCTCTTTGCCCTTGAATCCTTGCGCAAGAGGAGATCACTCGCGATGGACACGTTCCCTGACCTTGGCTCGATGACCGACGTAGAGCTCAAGGATGTGATCCGCCAGCTCACCGAGGAAGAGATGGAGATCTCCTACAAACGGAGGATTCTGCACGGCAAGATCGACATTCTGCGCGCCGAGCTGGTGAGCCGCCTGCGCGAGCAGCACAAGGAGGGCGAGATGTCGATCTCCGGCGATGACATCCAGCGCCTGTCGGACATCCTCGCCAACAGTGGGGGCGGAGCCTCGACCGACGAGGTCTAGCCGTGCCGAGCTCGGCTACACACCCGGGGGTCTGAGGCGGCGATGGCCCTGCACTGTCCCGAGTGCGGTTTCCTCAGCGACGAGGGCGCCAACTACTGTCAGCGCTGCGGTGCCCTGCTGCCGCGCGGCGACGGGTCCTCGGAGGATCCGGTGACCGCTACCTATCGCATCGACGACGCCGGCGAGCTCGTGCCCGTGGAGATCGGCGAGGTCACCGCGCACGGCCCGGCGCTCGTGATCCGCGCCGGAGGCGGCCGCGCCGGCGAGAGCTTCCCGGTCGATCGGGAGCGAATGTCGATCGGCCGCCGTCCCGACTCCGACGTGTTCCTGGACGACGTGACTGTCTCGCGCGATCA
>DATHPT010000275.1:0-2931 GCA_035483615.1 Solirubrobacteraceae bacterium
AGCTGACACGTTCTCGAGAGAACATGAAGGGACGGGTGGTGCTCGCGCTGGAGTCGACTGCCGCGCGCATGAACCGGCTTGGATCGTCGGTGTTGAGCGAGCTGCCAATTCTCTCGGTGGACGAGATCATCGACCGGATCGACGCGGTCGGGCTCGCCGACCTGCAGCAGCTTGCGGGCGAGCTGTTCTCCTGCGAGCGCCTGTCGGTCGCAGGCGTGGGCGCGGACGAGGGCGCTTTTCACGAGGCGCTGAAGCCGCTGGAGCGTGTGCCGTCGTGATTCGAGTCGGGGTCGCCGGCGCCGCTGGGCGCATGGGCCTGACTGTCTGCTCCGCGGTCGAGGGGGCAGCGGACATGGAGCTCGTCGGCCGCGCCGACCCGCTGCTCAACCTGACCCTTGCCCAGATGCTCGAGCAGCAGAAACCTGAGGTGGTGGTGGATTTCACCCGCCCGGACACCGCGCTCCAGAACGCGCTCGACTGCCTGCGAGCGGGCGCGCACGTCGTGATCGGGACGACCGGATTCGACCTCGCCGCGCTGATCGAGCAGGCACGTGGCGCGGACAAGGGCGGCGATGGGGATGCGCCGCGGGCGAACGTGCTCGTCGCCCCGAACTTTGCGATCGGAGCGGTGCTGATGATGCGCTTTGCCGCCGAGGCCTCCAAGCACATGCGCAAGGCCGAGATCGTCGAGCTTCACCATGACGGCAAGCTCGATGCGCCGAGCGGCACGGCAGCGCGCACCGCCCGGCTGATGGCGCAGGCCTCCGGCGGGGCAGAGCCTGCGATCCACTCGGTGCGCTTGCCAGGTCTCGTCGCCAACCAGGAGGTCATTCTCGGCGATATCGGCCAGACGCTCACGATCCGCCACGACACGACCGGCCGCGAGTCGTTCATGCCCGGCGTGCTGCTTGCGATCCGTGGTGTCCGAACGCTTCAGAGCTCGCCGACCGTCGGCCTCGAGAGTCTTCTCTTCGAAGGCGAGTGAAGGACGATCGTGTTGCCGAGCGGCGTGGAATACTGCACACGATGAGCATCCTGGAGGGCAGCCCCGATGGCGGGGGCCAAGCAAACGGCCTCGGCACGATCCTCACGGCGATCGTCACCCCCTTCGACGAGCGGGGGCGCGTGGACGAGGAGTCGTTCGTGGCCCTGATGCACCACCTCGTCGAGCACGGGTCGGATGGCTTCGTGGTGTGTGGCACGACCGGCGAGGCCGCCACGCTCACCGACGAGGAACACCTGGGCCTGATCGAGCTCGCGGCACGCGAGCGCCCGCCGGGCGCCACGATCGTGGGGGGGACCGGCTCGAATGACACCCATCACGCGATCCATCTGACCGAGGGAGCCACCGAGGCGGGAGTCGACGCGACGCTGAGCGTGACTCCCTATTACAACAAGCCCAGCCCGCGCGGGATCGTGCGCCACTACGAAGAGGTCGCCAAGGCGACCGACAAGCCGATTCTGCTCTACAACATCCCTGGGCGCACGGCCGTCAACATGGGCCCGGAGCTGCTTGCCGAGCTTGCCCAGATCGAGCATGTCAGTGGCCTCAAGCAGGCAAACGAAGACGAGCTGCAGCCGATTGACGGGCTCGCGCTCTACGCCGGCGACGACGCGACGTTCGGGCGTACGCTCGACATGGGCGGCGCCGGCGGGATCCTCGTTGCAAGCCATGTCGTGGGGGATGAGATGCGCCGCATGGTCGACGAGCCCGAGCGTCGCGCCGAGATCGACGCGAGTCTCAAGGACGTCTATGAGACGCTGTTCATGACCGCCAGCCCGACGTGCACGAAGGCGGCGCTCAACATGCTCGGACATAAAGTCGGGGGGCTGCGCCTGCCTTTGATCGAGGCCAGCGAGCCGGAGCTCGAGGCGGTCCAGGCGATGCTCCTCAAACACGGTTTGCTTGCGAGCGCGCACACGTGAGCAAGCTGCGGGTCCTGCCCCTCGGGGGGCTAGGTGAGATAGGCAAGAACATGACCGTGCTCGAGTACGACAGGCGGATCGTGGTGGTCGACGTGGGCCTGCGATTCCCGACACCCGAGATGGTCGGGATCGATCTGGTGCTGCCGGACTTCTCATACTTGCGCGAGCGGGCGCGCGACATCGAGGCGATCGTCGTGACCCACGGTCATGAGGATCATCTCGGCGCGCTGCCGTGGGTGATGCGCGAGCTGGGCCAGGAGAGCGCCCCGCCCGTGTACGGCGGGCCGCTCACGATCGCGATGGCTCGCTCGAAGCTCGAAGAGCACAAGCTGCGCGAGGTCGAGCTCAACGACGTGGCGCCGGGCGAGATGCTCGACCTGGGCCCGTTCTCGCTCGAGATGATCCACATGACGCATTCGATCCCGGATTCGAGCGCGGTGGCGCTCGGCACCGATCTCGGCACGGTGCTGATCACCGGCGACTACAAGTTCGACCAGACGCCGGTGGACGGGGCTCCCGCCGACGTGTCGCGGCTCGCGGAGCTCGGGCGCGAGGGCGTGCTGCTGCTGTGCGGCGACTCGACCAACGTGGACCGCGAGGGATTCTCACCGTCGGAGTCGCTTGTGGGCCCGCATCTGGAGGAGGCGTTCGCTCGCTGTGAGGGTCGCATCATCGTGACGAGCTTCGCCTCGAACATTCACCGCGTGCAGCAGGTGATCGACGCCGCGGCGGCGTTGGGGCGCAAGGTCACGCTCGTGGGTCGCTCGATGCGCAAGAACGTCGGCATCGGGCGCACGCTCGGCCACGTGGAGGTGCCGGAGGGCATCCTCGTCGGCACCCGCGAGGTGGAAGACTTCCCGGACGAGCGGATGGTGATCATCTCGACCGGCTCGCAGGGCGAGCCGCTGTCGGCGCTGCGGCGCATGGCCTACCGCGACCACCCGCAGGTGAAGCTGCGCCACGGCGACACGGTCGTCTTCTCCGCGACCCCCGTGCCCGGCAACG
>DATHPT010000276.1:0-15365 GCA_035483615.1 Solirubrobacteraceae bacterium
GAGTTCTTCCTACGGACACGCTCGGCGATCTTCCCGGGTATGAAGATCGCCGAGCTGTTCGATGTAAAAGAAGGCCCCTTGTGGGAGGAGATGAAGCGCAACATCCTCCACGTCAACGGCGCCGATCACACGAGGCTGCGCAGCCTTGTGAACCCTGCGCTGACCCCGCGAGCAGTTGAGCGTTGGCGCCCGGCGATGCGCACTTTTTTGGATGAGCTGTTCGTTCCCGTGAGCACATCCGGCCGCTGTGAGTTCGTGGGGGCGTTCGCCAAGCCCTATCCCTCGCAGACGATCGCCACCGTGATGGGCGCCCCCCTGTCGGACGCGCCGCGCCTGCATCACTGGTCCAACTGGATCCAGCGCCAGTTCGACGCGGCCAGCATGATGAACGAGCGGCCCGCGATCGAGCAGGCGGTGGAGGAGTTCTATGAGTACGCCCGCGAGCTGCTGGCCGCGCGACGGGACGACCCGGGCGACGATCTGATCTCCACGCTGCTAGCGGCCGAGGAGCAGGGGGACCGGCTCAGCGAGGAGGAGTGCGTGAACCTCGTGCTGAACGTGCTGATCGGCGGGGTGGACACGACCCAGAGCCAGCTGGCCCATGCGGTGCGACTCCTGGCCGAACACCCCGATCAGTGGGCTGCGCTCGTGGAGGATCCCTCGTTGGCGGGACGAGCGGTCGAGGAGGCCCTGCGCTACGAGCCGATCACGCCGTTCACGGCGAGGATCACAGTCGAGGAGCTGACGTTCAGGGACGTGATCTTCCCGAGGGACACGATCGTGATGGTGTGCGCGTTCACCGGCAACCGGGACCTGCCCGAGGACGGTGGGGGAGATGGGCAGCGATTCGACATCACCGTGGAGCGCCCGAAGGCAAGGGCGCTGACCTTCGGGGCGGGTGTGCACTACTGCCTGGGCGCCAACCTTGCGCGCCTGGAGCTGGAGGAGGGCTTGGCGTTCCTGGCGCGCAGGATGCCGCGGTTGGAGCTGGACGGGGAGCCTCAGTTCGAGAGCATCCTCGGCATCTACGGCCTCGCAGAGCTGCCGATCAGGTTCGGCGGATAGGAGATACCGAACATCCGTCTATTTTGAACATCCGAAGATTCTGACTCTCTAGCATTGCTGCCCGATAAAGACGAGATGGCAGTCAATTGACAGGGGGGTGAGCGGTGGCCGGCCGACGACATGGATGTCGAGGCGGCCAAACAGGAGCCGCTGTCCCGATCGGAAAGGAATCTGAGGCATGTTCTGGATTAGACGCAACGTGGGCCCCTCGAGGCTCGCCACGACAGCGCTTATTGTCGTGTGTGTGCTGGGGGCCGCCGCAGGGGCGGCGCGGGCGGGGGAGTACCACGTGTACAGCTGCCGGATGCCCGACGGTGAGGTGGCGCCTACGGATGGGTGGAGCCCCAGTACGTTGGGCACGGCTGTTCATGCCGAAGATAAGTGTGCAAAAGGCGGAGCACTTGTTGCGGCGCTTGGAGAAAGCGCCAATCATGTTGCGGGGACTGATGTTGCAACGTGGGTGTTTGGCGGCCCTTCGAACGAGCCTGTCAAGAAGATGACGATCTGGCGCGCTGGCGATGCCGAAGGCGGCTCCGGACTTAACGCTACCTATCAATTCTGGGTCGCTGGTCCGACTCAAACGGAAGCATTTGATGAATGCATCTATGCCGTGGGTTGTACAAAAGTCAAGGGTGAACCCGAGGAACCTATATCGCTGTCAAACATTCTTGCCGTGCCGACAAAAGATCTAGGCGAACACCTATATGTGAATGCATCGTGTGGCGGGCTTCAGACATACAAATGCCCAGCCGGCAAAGGTGACAGCAACGGCTACGCAGCCGTCATCTACCTCTACGCCGCCGACCTCACCCTCGAACAGTCCGCCCAGCCCGCTGTCAGCGATGTCGAAGGCGAACTCTCGAGTGCTGCCACGCTCAGTGGCACAGCCGACCTCTCCCTCCATGCCACCGACTCGGGCTCCGGTGTCTATCAGGCTGTGTTCACTGTCGATGGCGCCGAAGTGGCTCGCACCGTGCTCGACGAAAACGGCGGTCGCTGCCGCGACGTCGGCCAAACCACCGACGGCCTGCCCGCGTTCCTCTACCTCCAGCCCTGTCCCTCCAGTCTCACCGTCGATCTCCCTTTCGACACCACCGCCCTCACCGACGGTCCCCACCATCTCCTTCTCAGCATCACCGACGCCGCCGGCAACTCCACGGTGGCGCTCGACCGCCGGATCACCGTCGCCAACCAGCCCCCCGTCCCGCCCCCGCTCCAATCCTCACCCACACCGCCGCAGCCCTCGCCCGCAGGTCAGGGGCCAGCGACCACCACTGAGAACGACCCATCCCCCCAAACCAATCCCACTCCATCTCTCCAGAGCGACAACGGTACGAACGCCTCGGCCGGGGCCACCTTGCAGGTGCGCTGGGGCGCCACCGCCCGCACGAGCCTCGCCGGCTCCTACGGCCACGCCCAGACCGCGCTAGGACGGCTCGCCTCGCCCAGCGGCGCCGCGATCGCCGGGGGCTCAGTGCAAGTGCTGATCACCCCCAGCTACCAGGGCGCCCTCGCCCGCGCGCTCACCACTCTCCACACCGCCGCCGACGGCAGCTTCCGCCTGCGCCTGCCGGCCACCACCCCCTCCAGCCGCATCACGTTCGCCTACAGCAGCCACCCCAGCCAGGCCGCGCCTGACGTCACCGCTGCGCTCCAGCTCACCGTCCCCGCCCAGCTGACCCTGAAGGTCAGCCCCCGCAGCTCCCACCTCGGCGGCACCATCATGTTCCGTGGCACGCTTGCGGGCGGCCCCCTGCCGCGCGGCGGCAAGCAGATCGTGCTCGAGGCCCGCACCCCCCGCGGCTCCTGGCGACAGTTCCGGGCGCTCTCCACAGCCGCCCACGGACGCTACCGAGCCGCCTACCGCTTCCGGCTCCCCGGCCCGGTCACCTACCAGTTCCGAGCCGTCTCGCCCCGGGAGGCCGACTTCCCATTCGCCACGGGCGCCTCCCGCGTCGTGCAGGTGCGCGAGCGCTGAGCCCCCGAGCATCGCTACGCTGCCGCCCGTGGCGCATGTGTTCGAGCCAGGCGAGGCGCGCAACGGCGCCGATGCGCCTGGCCACGTCGATCCCCTGTTCTGGCGCGACCGACGCGTGCTCGTCACCGGGCACACCGGCTTCAAGGGCGCCTGGCTGTCGCTGTGGCTGCAAACGCTCGGCGCGCACGTAACCGGACTCTCGCTCCCCAAGCCCCCAAGCGAGCCATCCCTGTACCAGCTGGCCGGGGTCAAGGACGGGATGGCCGGCGAGTTCGCCTGCGATGTCCGCGATCCCCACGCCGTCGCGGGCGTGCTGCTCGACACCCTGCCCGAGGTCGTCATCCACATGGCCGCCCAGCCGCTGGTCCGCCGCTCGTTCGCCGCGCCCCGCGAGACCTATGAGACGAACGTGCTCGGCACCGTCAACCTCTTCGAGGCGGTCCGCGCCTGTGGCGGCGTGCGCGCGCTGGTGAACGTCACCTCCGACAAGTGCTACGAGAGCAGCGAGTCCCCGCACGGCCATCGCGAGCAGGACCCGCTCGGCGGCCACGACCCATATTCGAGCTCCAAGGCCGCCGCCGAGATCATCACCAGCGTCTACCGGCGCTCGTTCTTCTCAGATCCCAGCGGCCCCCGGCTTGCCTCCGCCCGCGCCGGCAACGTGATCGGCGGGGGCGACTGGGGCGAGGACCGGCTGATACCCGACATCCTCCGCGCCGCCCGCTCCGGGGAGACGCTGCGCCTGCGCTACCCCCACGCCATGCGGCCCTGGCAGCACGTGCTCAACCCGCTCAGCGGCTATCTGCTCCTCGCCCAACGGCTCTGCGAGTCGCCCGACCACGCCCGCGCCTGGAACTTCGGGCCGCACGAGCATGACGCCATCACCGTGTCCTCACTGGTGCAGCGCTTCTCTGAGCTCTGGCCCGGAGGCATACGCTGGACAGCCGACGACGCGGCCCACCCACCCGAGACTCACAATCTCAAGCTCGACTCCTCCCAGGCTCGGGAGCAGCTGGGATGGGCGCCACCGCTCGAACTCGAGCGGGGGATTGCGGCGACGGTTGCCTGGTATGAGGCCTCCCGCGACGGCGAGAGCCCGCGCGCCCTGACCCTGAGCCAGATCGCGGAGGCCCAGGCGTCCATCGGCGTTGACTAGGCGACGGCGCGGTCTGACTCGAACGGGCTCTCCCTCAGGATCCGTTCGAGCTCATCGTCGCTCAGTCCTTTGCCATTCTCGCCCCCCACGCGGCACAGGCAGATGATGTTGAAGGTCGGCTTGGGCCTCATCGCCACCACCTCCATACCAGCCGCCTGGCAGAGCTCGACCACACTGCGCGAGTTGAACACGTGGTGGTGCATCCCCCGCGTCGAGGCGTTCTCGCGGCAGCGCTGCTCGAACACCTCGCGGTTGGGCGCCCCCGGGTCGCGCGCCAGGTCGTGCAGCTCAAGGATCTCCTCCAAGTGGGTCAGATCGTCCTCGCCGGTCTGCCGTTCGGCGTCGGCGCGCATGTGCTCGATCGAGGTCACCGGCCGGCGGTGGTCAAACGTGCCATCTCGGTGTGGCATCACCAGCAGCACGTGGCCGCCGGGGCGCACCACCCGCTGCCACTGCCCCAGCGCTCCCAGCGGGTCGGCGAGATGCTCGAGCACATGCGAGGCGAGCAGCGCATCGTAGGCTCCGTCCTGCACGTCCTCCAGCCTGCCCGCCTCTCCGATCAGTGTGTTGCGCACCTCGCGAGTGGGCTGTGAGCCCGACCACAGCGTCTGCTCGCTGAAGTCCAGCGTGTCGAGCGCCTTCAGCCGCGGATACACCGGGACCAGTCCTCGCCGCCTGAATAGAGCGCTTGGACCCCCCGGCTCCAGCGCCACCGCGCCCCGCAGAGCGTCAGCGATCGCCACGAGCGCGCGATCGCTGCGAACCATCTGCAGCGCGCCCCGCGCGCGATCCAATACGACCGAGTTCACGCGAGGGTTTTAGCATCCCCGGCTATCGCGGACACACCTCCTCTATCTGACGAGATCGCCGCAGTCGTCCAGGACGGGCCCGACGGACACGACGACGTGCTCTCGACCTCCGCCGCCGGGCCCGCCGCGATGCGCGGCGGAGCGATGCGTGTCGGCGGGTACATCCTAGGCGCGCTCATCAGCGTCCTGTCGGCCTCGCTGCTGTTTCGACACCTCGGGGTCACCGACACTGGCAGCTACGTGAACGCGCTAACGCTCGTGGCGATCGTGGGGGCCTTCTCGGATCTCGGGTTGACGGCCGTCGGCTTGCGCGAGATGGCGCAGCGCCCAGTCGACGAGCGCTGGTCGCTGGCGCGAGACCTGCTCGGACTGAGGATCACACTCACCCTGATCGGAAGCGTCATCATCGTCGCCATCGCCAGGGCCGCTTACTCGACGACCCTGGCCGAGGGCGTCGCGCTCGCCTGCGTCGGGCTGCTGCTGCAGGCAACCCAGGACAACTTCGCCCTGCCACTCGTGGTCGGCCTGCGCCTTGGATGGGTCGCCGCACTCGACCTCACCCGCCAGCTGCTCACCACGCTGCTAACGGTCGCGCTCGTTGTGGCGGGCGCAACCCTGCTGCCGTTCCTCGGCATGTCGATACCCGTGGGGGCCATCGTGCTCGTGGCGACGGTCGTGCTCGTCCACGGCACCCGCACGCTCGCCCCCACCTTCAGCTGGATGCGGTGGCGCAAGTTCATGGGGGCGATGATTCCCTATTCGGCCGCCATCGCCGCCTCTGCGCTCTACTTCCGCGTGTCGATCCTGCTCGTCTCGGCGCTCTCCAGCAGCACCCAGCTCGGCTACTTCAGCGCCTCGTTTCGCATCATCGAAGTTCTCACCGCGGTTCCCGCGCTGCTGGCGGGCGCGGCCTTCCCGATCTTCGCGCGAGCCGCCCGCGACGATCACAATCGCCTGGGCTACTCGCTTGGAAGGGTCTTCGAGGTCGCGCTGATCGCGGGCGCCTGGGTGGCGGTGTCCACCGCGGTCGGCGCGCCGCTTGCGATCGCGATCATCGGAGGCGCCGAATTCGCGCCGGCCGTGCCGGTGCTTGCACTGCAAGGCGTAGGGCTCGGCGCAATGTTCGTGAGCCTCGTCTGGGCCAACGGCCTGCTCGGCCTGGGGCTGTTCCGCACGATCCTCGCGATCAGCGTCACAGCGCTCGCGGTCAACGCGATGATGGTCGCGCCGCTGGTGCTGCTCGACGGCGCGCGCGGCGCCGCGATCGGCACTGCGCTTGCCGAGATATTGCTCGCCGTCGTCCAGTGCCTGGCGGTCGTGAGGGGACGCCCGCAGCTGCGGCCATCGCTGCGCACGATGCCCAAGGTGGCGCTGGCCGCTACATTCGGCCTCCTGCCGTTGGCGATGACCGGCATACCGGTGATCGCCCGCCTCGCGATCTCGACCGCGCTGTTCACAGCGTGCCTGCTCGCCACGCGAGCATTCCCGCCCGAGCTGCTCGACCTCCTGCCGGGCCTCGCCGCTCGGTGGCGATCGCGCTGAATCGCGAGCCGCCTGCCCTCTAAGACACGACGCTACAGTCTCCCCGATGATCGCCGTCGTACACCTCGTCTGGGGGCCTTTCGGACTTGCCTGGCCGCGGCGATTCCTTGACTCCTACCGCCAGCATCGCGCGGGCGCCGATCACGATCTGGTGATCCTGCTGAACAGCGTGGACGACCGGGTGCGCGCGGAGCTCGAAGCGGAGCTCGAAGGGATCGAGCATCGTCTGCTCAGCCTCGATGAGCCGGTTCAGGATCTGGCTGCCTACGCGGAGGCCGTCAAACGCCTCGAGCACGACCGCATGTGCTTTCTGAACTCCTACAGCACGATCCTCGCGCCCGACTGGCTGGCCAAGCTCGAGCATGCACTCGATCAGCCCGGCGCCGGGCTCGTCGGAGCCACTGGGTCCTGGGCCAGCCTGCGCTCGGCCGTACTGAACTCGCTGTTCCTGCCCAATCCCTACCGAAGCGTGATCCCCAAGCGAAGCGTCACCCGCGGGGAGATGAACGCGATCAACGCCGAAATCGAGCGGATGCGCACACCCACCGATGAGGCCCACGCTGAAACCGCGATAGAGTTACCCCGTCGCAGGTTGTCCACCTCGGTGATATCCACGCTGAAGTCCTTCGGCCCGATGCCCGAGCAGTTCCTGCGCTTCCCCGGCTTCCCTGCCCACCACATACGCACCAACGGGTTCATGGCCGAGCGCGCCACCCTCGCGGAGCTGCAAATGCAGGGGATCAGTCAGAAGATGGAGGCCTACGCGCTCGAGAGCGGCCACAACAGCCTCACCCGCCAGGTCCAAAAGCGGGGGCTGCGCACGCTCGTGGTTGGCCGGGACGGCACGGTCTATGACAGGGACCATTGGCACCTCAGCCGCACCTTCTGGCAAGGCGACCAGGAGCAGCTGATGATCGCCGACAACCAAACCCGCACCTATGCGAACGGAGGACTCGACCGCCGCCGCGTGCTCTCCGCATTCGCCTGGGGACCCCAGATGGACCCCGTGCTCGGCGAGCGCCCACAGCCGACAGGAGAGTCGGGCGCCGGCCATGAGCGCTGAGGCAGTGGACATGTCCGCTTCCCACCTCCCGGCCGAGGAAGCGCCGGAGCTGACGATCACGATTCCCAACTACAACGGCCGCGCCCTGCTGGAAGTGATGCTGCCCTCGCTGCAGCGCCAGACGTTTCGCTCCTTCACCGTGGTGATCGTCGACGACTGCTCCGCGGATGACTCGGTGGCATACCTCAAGGCCCAGTGGCCGCAGGTACGGGTCGTCGAGGGCGCCGAGCAGCGCGGGGTGAGCACCGCCCTGAACACCTGCCTGGCTGAGGCCGACAGCGAGCTGGTTGGACTCTTCAACAACGACATGGAGCTCGATCCAAGCTGTCTTGCCGAGCTTGTCGGCGAGCTGCGCCGTCACCCCGAGATTGGCTCGGTCACGCCCAAGATGCTCGACTTCACCGATCGGACGGTGCTCGACGGAGCGGGAGACCTGCTCGATTGGCGCGGCGGCGGCGGACGGCGCGGCCACGGAGATCCAGACGTCGGACAGTACGCCGCCGCGGAGGAGATCTTCGGGCCGTGCGGGGGTGCGGCCGTCTATCGCTCCTCCGCGCTCGACCTCGTCGGAGGCTTCGACGACGACTATTTCGCCTACTACGAGGATCTCGACTGGGCCTTCCGCGCCCAGCTCGCCGGTGTGCGCTGTCGCTACGTACCCTCGGCCGTGCTCTACCACAGAGGCGGCGCCACGCTCGGTCGCGGGATGACCGACTTCATCGGCTATCACACCTGGCGAAACCCGATCTGGCTGATCGTCAAGTGCTTTCCCGCGGCGACGCTCGCACGCCACGCCCCGGCTCTCCTACACGGCCAGCTCGGCAACCTGGCGGCCGCCGCCCGCGCGCACAAGCTGCGTGTCTGGGCCCGCGCGATGCGCGACGCCCTGGGCGGGCTGCCCGCGGCCTTGCGCAAGCGCCGCGCCGTGCAGCGCACACGCACCGTCAGCCTCGCTCAGCTCGAGCAGGTCGCACGCGCCGGCCGGCGATGATCGGGCTTGTCCACCTCGTATGGGCCCCCTTGGGACCCGAGCCTCTGCGGCGGTTCCTGCACTCCTACCACGCCCACCCGGCGGGTACCGCGCACGAGCTTGCGATCGTGCTCAACGGCGCCGGGGCCGCCTCCGCTGGGGGCGCCGCGCCTGCTGGGGACGTCACGGTCGGTGACGGCAGCTCAAAGGACGCGCTGCTGGCCGAGCTCGAGGGCACCCACCATCGCCTGATCGAGCTCGACAGCCCGGTTCTGGACCTGCCCGCCTACGGCTTCGCAGCGCGCGCTCTCGAGCATCCGCGCCTGTGCTTCCTGAACTCCCACAGCGTGATCCTGGCCAACGGCTGGCTCGGCTTGCTCTCGCGCGGCCTCGAGGAGCCGGACGTCGGGCTCGTGGGCGCGACCGCCAGTTGGGAGAGCCAGTCGGAGTGGGTCCGCGGCCGGCCGCTGTACTGGGCCTACCAGCTCGCCGGGCTGCGCGCCGCCCGGCGTGACTATCCCCGCTTTCCCAACCCCCACATCCGCACAACCGGCTTCATGGCAAGGCGTGACGCGTTGCTTGACCTGGACCTGCAGGCAGCCCGCGACAAGCGCGCGACCTATCTGCTGGAGAGCGGCCACCGCAGCATCACCCGTACGACTCTGGAGCGCGGCCAGCGGACGCTGGTCGTCGGCCGTGACGGCCGCGGCTACGACGTCGATGAATGGCACGCCAGCCACACCTTCCGCAGCGGCGCCCAGGAGAACCTGCTGATCGCCGACAACAGGACTCGCGACTGGCAGGACGCCCCGCCGCGCCTGCGCCGAAGGCTCTCCCGCGACGCCTGGGGGAAGCCGGCCTAGTCGCCGCCCGCCGGCCCGTAGGCGCCGCGGCGCAGCATCAGCGACCGCCACAGCGAGATCGACCAGTCGATCGCCTCCCGCGGCGGTCGCGCGTGGACCGCGCGGCCGCTCGCGGCGTGCCACCCCTGCACGCGACCACCCAGCGCCTCGGCGTCGCGGCAGCTCAGCAGATCGATCGCCACCACCGCAGCCTCTGTGACCAGCGTGCGCACGGCGGCTCGCCCGCGGAGCACGCCGTAGCGGCGGATCAGGTACCCGCGGCTGAACCCCGCCAGGCGACGCTGCCTGCTCGAGCGCCGCCCATAGGTGGCCGAGCCGAGATGGATCCCCACCGCATCCGGCGCGCCGACCGTGCTCCAGCCGGCGCTGCGCAGGCGCAGCGCCAGATCAAGGATCTCCATGTAGGCCACGATCGTCTCGTCCAGCCCGCCCACCTGCTCCCAGGCGCGCCGCCGGTAGGCGCCGGCTGTGCCCTCCGGTCCTGTCAACACGGGAGCGCCGCTGCGAGCATCCCCCGGCGGGTGGCCCTGCAGACGGGCAAAGCCGGCCAGTGTGGCGTCGGCGGTCACCCCGAAGCTGTCGATCCTGGTCCCGCCCGGCCTCAGCATCAGCGCCGCCACGGATCCAACCTTGGGATCGGCTGTCATCGGGGCCACCAGCCGCTTCAGGCAGTCCGGGCGCAGCTGCACGTCGTTGTTGAGCAGCACCACATACTCGCCGTCGCCCTCGCTCACCCCGCGGTTGACGGCCCTTGTGTAGCCGCCGTTGGCGCCCAGCTCCACCACCGTCACCTGCGGCCACTCGCTACGCAGACGCGCCGGCGTGCCGTCGCTCGATCCATCGTCCACCACAATCACCCGGTGCTCCACGCTCTGCTCGCGCAGATGCCGCAAGCAGTCGCTCGTCAGCTGGTAGTGGTCATAAGCCGGAACAACCACATCGATCGTGGGGCGCATGGCGGCCCATCGTAGTGACAGCGCGGTGCCGCTCAGCGCGAGCGCGCTAGCCTGTCGCGGTCTTGAGCGCCCCAACGACGCACGTCGGCTTGAACCTGATCTTCCTCGTTCCCGGGGAGACCGGTGGCATGGAGGTCGCGGCCCGCGAGCTGATCCCCGCCCTGATCGAGGCAGCGCCGCAAATGCGCTTCACCGCGTTCATCAACCGCGAGGCGGCGGCTGCGAAAGACGGGCCCTGGGGCGAGCTGCTGCCGGCTGTGACCGTGCCCGTCAACGCCCGCAACCGCCTGCAGTGGGTGCGCGGCGAGCAGATGCTGCTCCCGCGGCTCGCCGCCCGCGAGGGCGTCGAGCTGCTGCACAGCATGGCCAGCACCGCCCCCTCCTGGGGACGCTTTCGCCGCATCGTCACGGTCCACGATCTGATCTACGCGCGCTTCCCCGAGGCCCACAAGGGCATCCGCGACCTCGGCATGCGCGTGCTCGTGCCGCTCGCGGTGCGCCGCTCCCACAGAGTGATCGTCGACTCCCACAGCACCCAGCGCGATCTCGTGGAGCTGCTTGGCGCCCCCGCGGATCGCATCGACGTCGCGCCCCTCGGCCTCGGCGCCGTCAAGCGCTGCGAGCCGCTGGCAGAGCGCGACCTGCGGGCGCGCCTGGAGCTCGGCGAGCGCCGCGTGGCGCTAAGCCTCTCCGCCAAGCGACCCCACAAGAACCTGCTCGCGCTGATCGAGGCCCTGGCGCGCATCCCCCCCGAGCGCCGCCCGCTGCTGGTGCTGCCCGGCTACCCCACGGAGCACGAGGCCCAGCTGCGCGAGCGCGCTCGCTCGCTCGGCCTCCAAGGAGACGTGCGCTTCCTGGGCTGGCTCGCTGGTGAGGAGTTCGAGGGGCTTTGGCAGGTCGCGGAGGCGTTCCTCTACCCATCGCTGTACGAGGGCTTCGGGCTGCCGGTGCTGGAGGCCATGGCCCGTGGCGTGCCGGTGGCCTGCTCGAACGCGTCCTCCCTGCCGGAGGTGGCCGGCGAGGCCGCGCTCATGTTCGACCCCCGCGACCAGGCGGCGATCGCAGCCTCGATCGAGCGGCTGCTGGCCGACCGCCGCGAGGCCGACCGCCTGCGTGCGCGAGGCTTGGAGCGCGCCCGCGAGTTCACCTGGGCGCGCACAGCCAGAACCACGCTCGACAGCTACGCGCGCACATCACCGCTCCGATGAGGGGTTTGGCTGGGCTTTGCGCTGGAGCTCTTGCACAGATCACGCTCAGCAAGAGCGCGAGCGATCACTGCTGCGGTGGAGCGTAGCTCTCCAGGACCATCTCCAAGGAGGACTGGAGCGACAGGCTGCGCCCATGCTCGGCGAACCAGCGCGCAGTGCTCTTGCGCATCTCCAGACCGGCCTCGTGCACACGCACGATCGCTTCGGCGATCGTCTCGGGATCGGCGCCGGCGGCGACCCTGCCGTTGACGCCCTCCTGCACCAGCTCCACCGCGGCGTTGTCAGGCGCGGCCACCACCACCGCCGGCGTGGCATGCGCCGAGGCCTCGACCACCACCATCCCATAGCCCTCGCGCTCGGAGGGCAGCAGCACGCACAGGGCACGCCCCATATCGGCATCGACCAGCTCCCCCTCGGCAAAGCCGGGCGCCGAGATGAACGAGTCGGCCCCGTGCTCGGAGATCGAAGCGCGAAGCGCCTCGCGCTCGGGCCCGTCGCCGTAGAACACGCCGCGCAGGCCCTCGATCCGCCGGGCGGCGCTCGCCACGGCCGCCACGCCCACGGTCACCCGCTTCTCGGGGATCAGCCGGCCCGCGAACAGCACCAGCGGGTCGGCCTCGCGCGGCACGGCCGGCTCGCTCGAGCCCGCGTACAAGCCGCGCAGGACCGTGATGGGACCGCGCAGGCCCTGCTCGCGCAAGCGGGCGCCGTGCAGCTCGGAGAAGCAGAACGCCCGCTGGGGAACAAGTGCGCACAGGCGCTGCACGAGCTCGCCCACGCGACCACCGAGGCCGCCGAGATAGCCACGCCAGTAGTCGCTGCTCCACACCTCGAACCAGTCCGTAACGAGCCCATAGCGGGCGAGCGGCCGTGCCAGCGCGGCTGCCAGCAGCGAGAAGTAGGGGAACGCGCACGTGTGCACCACGTCGTAGCGGCGCCCGTGGCGCAGCAGATGCCACAGCACGCCTGCGCCGAACACCAGCGGCGGCAGGATGCGCCGCCGCCCGCCGGTGTAGAGCGCCATCCGCGGACCGGCCGTCACCACCCGCACGCGCGGATCGAGATCCAGGCGCTCGCCGCGCTCCCACTGGCGCAACGTCAGATAGGTCACCTCATGCCCCTCCTCGGCAAGGCGCTCGGCGAGATTTCGATACCAACGCTCGGCGCCGCCCACCGTGTATGGGAACAGGCAGTCGTAGATCAGACAGACGCGCATCGCTCCGGGAGACTGCCAGGAAAGCTGCTTCCAAAGCGGCCTCCGCCGCGTCCGCTAGCATTCTGACCCGGATAGCGCGCCCGTTTTGAGACGTTGTGCGCCACTTTTCGGTCTGTCGGGCGTTATCTCGACTAAGGCCGAACCTGCACGCAGTGGGCGCGGGCCCGAAAAAGCCATGAGCACCGCACAGAAGAGCAGGCCCACAATCACCGAGGCCGCCGAGGATTCCCGATCGACGCTTGTGTCGGTAGTGATCCCCTGCCTGAACGAGGCGGAGAACATCGATCTGTGCGTGCGCACCGCGCTCGAGGTGCTTCGCGAGAACCACATCGACGGCGAAGTGCTGGTCGTCGACAACGCCTCCGAAGACGATTCCGCCGCGCTCGCCGAGGCCGCCGGCGCGCGTGTGGTCTCAGAGCCCAGGCGCGGCTATGGCAGCGCCTACCTGGCCGGCTTCGCGGCCGCGCGCGGGCGCTACATCGTGATGGCCGACGCCGACCTCACCTACGACTTCAACGAGATCCCACGCTTCGTGGCCGAGCTCGACGGCGGGGCGGAGCTCGTGATGGGCGACCGCATGGACAACATCCAGCCAGGCGCGATGCCATGGCTGCACCGCTACATCGGCAACCCGATCCTCACCGGGCTGCTCAACCTGTTCTTCCGCACGGGCGTCAAGGACGCCCACTGTGGGATGCGCGCGCTGCGCACCGATGTGCTGCCACGCCTCGACCTGCGCACCACCGGGATGGAGTTCGCCTCGGAGATGGTGATCCGCGCCTCCAAGGAGAAACTGCGGATCGCGGAGTTCTCGATCGAATACCACCCCCGCGGCGGCGAGAGCAAGCTGTCGAGCTTCCGCGACGGTTGGCGTCACCTGCGCTTCCTGCTGGTGCACAGCCCCACACACCTGTTCGTCGTGCCCGGCATGCTGCTCGCCGGGCTCGGAACGCTGATCGTGGCGCTCGTGGGCGGCGGCCTTGACTTCTTCGGGCGCTCCTGGGGCATCCACGCGCTGATCGGCGGCTCGCTGCTGATGGTTGTTGGGACCCAGGTGCTCGCGCTCGGGCTGTGCGCCCACGCCTACGGCACCTACTTCATGAACGAGCGCGACCCCTGGTTCGACCGGATGCGCGCCCGCTTTCGCCTGGAGCACGGGCTGCTGCTCGGCGGCCTGTTCGTGCTCCTGGGGATCGTGATGGGCGGCATCATCGTCGGTACCTGGATCTCCCACGGCTTCGGCTCGCTTGCCGACGAACACCTCGCCGTGGTCGCCGCCACGTTCCTGATCGTCGGAATCCAGATCTTCTTCTCCTCGTTCCTCCTGTCGATTCTCGGGTTGCGGCGTTGAGCGATTCCACGGCGGAGATCGCGTCCTCGTCAAGTACGCGGACGGAGCCCCCGCCTGGACGTCGATCTCTCTCGAGCCGGTTGCAGGGGGCGCGCGCGGTGTGGCTGCCGGCGGCGCTCGTCGGCGCGCTCGCCTTCGCCCTGATCCTGTGGCAGCTCGCGATCCCGCGGCCCTACTACACCGGCACCGACAGCGTTGACGTCTCCGGCATCGCCGTATACGTCGACAGCGGCCAGCAGCTGTGCGTCCCCGGCCTCTACCTGCCCGCCGGCACCGGCCAGGTCCGGATGGCCCTGTTCGCCCAGCAGCCGAGCGTGCGGGCTGCTGTCAGCGTGATCGCCGATGGCAGCACCAGCACCGCGCGCGTGAGCGCGCCGATCGGGGCAGGCAATCAGGGCTTCCTGCAGGCTCCGATCCCGCTGCGCCCCAGCACGCCCGCATATGTGCCTGCGACCGTCTGCATGCGTCCGCTCAACGGCGCCGTCGGGGTCGCCGGGATGGCAGGCCTGCCATACGGATACGCTCCCTCGCGGCTCGCGGGAACGGCAGTCGACCAGCGCATCGCCGTGTGGTTCCTGCCGCCGCCCGGCAAGGAACGCTCGCTGCTGTCCTCCGCCGGGAAGATCTTCTCCCGTGCCGCCCTGTTCCGTCCCGGCATCGTCGGCGCCTGGACCTATCCCGTCCTGCTGTTCCTGGTGCTGCCGCTCACCTGGCTGCTCGCGCTGCTGCTGTTGGCACACAACGCGGTTGGGCGTCCGCTGCGACTGCGTGGGCGCGCGCTGCGCCCCGCAATGGTCATTGCGCTGGTCGCGTTCCTCAACGCCGGCTGCTGGGCGCTGATCACGCCGGCCTTCAACGCCCCCGATGAGCCCGACCACTTCGCCTACGGGCAGTATCTCGCCACAACCGGGCACTCTCCCGCGCGCACGGCCGATGCTCGCCCTCCGTTCTCGACCGATCAGACGCTGGCGATGAACGCGGTCGACATCTACGCGCAGTCGAGCTCCCCGATCGGGCGACCGCCATGGCTGGCTGTGCAGCAACGCACGGCCGAACACCTCCGTGCCGTGACTCCCCACCCCAGCGACAACGGCGGTGGTGCGACACCTTCCGGGTCGCCGCATCCACCGGGCTACTACGGTCTGACGGCGCTGGCCTACGAGCTCGTGCGCTCGGGATCTGTGTTCT